>CAZHMB010000001.1:0-74682 GCA_964533515.1 Candidatus Woesearchaeota archaeon
ACGCATTATGTAGTAGACAAATTGAAAATGGCAGACAAAGAAATTAAAAATTTCAAGCCTCCCATTTTAAAAACATAAAGATAAAATGGTAGACTTAAAACAAGATTTAAAAAAAGCACTTGAATGTCTGAGAAAAGACAGCAAGGAAAGAAAGTTTGTTCAAACAGTAGATTTAATTGTAAATCTGCAGAAATTCGATTTGAAAAAAGATGCTGTTAACACCGTTGTTAATGTTCCACATAAAATAAAAGATAAGAAAGTTGCGGGTTTTTTGGAAAGTTCTTCGACTAAAGTGGATACTATTCTTCCTAGTGAGTTTGATAAATTTAAAGATAAAAAAGTTTTGAAAAATTTGGTTAAGAAATATGATTTCTTTGTTGCACAAGCGAGTTTAATGCCAAAGATTGCTACTACTTTTGGACGTGTCCTTGGGCCTGCAGGAAAAATGCCTAGCCCACAACTTGGAATTGTTCCAAATCCCGAAGATAAAATAATGGAAAATCTCGTTAAGAAAATAAATTCAAGTATTAAGATTAGAACAAAGGAAGCTAGCGTGAAAACTGCAATTGGGAAAGAAAGCATGTCTGACGAAGAAATAATAGAAAACGCCATGGCGATTTACAATTCACTCTTGAAAGAGCTTTCAAAAGATAAAGATAACATAAAAAATGTTGAAATTAAATTCACAATGACTAAACCTCAAAAAATAAGTGTAAGATAAAATGACCGAAGAAAAACCAAAAGAAAAAGTTGAAGAGAAAATTGATGAACACAGAGAAAAGGCTATTCCTGGAAAGAAAAAAAGGATGGTCGAAAACTTGCAAGAGCTTATAGATAATAAAAGAACAATTTTGATCGCTTCAATAAAGAATCTTCCTGCTAAGCAGTTTCAGGATATTTCTAAGATGTTGAGGGGCCAAGCAGAAGTTAGAGTCCCTAAGAAAAGTTTGATTTTTCGAGCAATAGAAAATTCATCGAATAAAGAGGTTAAAGAACTTGAAAAATATTTTGATGACAGCGTTGCTATTTTGTTCTCTGATACTGAAGCTTTTGATCTTGCAGCAGACTTAATTAAAAATAAGACTTCTGCCAAAGCAAAACCTGGACAAGAAGCCCCTGAAGATATTGTTATAAAAGCGGGGCCGACAGATTTAGTCCCGGGTCCGGCAATTTCAGAACTTGGGGCTGTGGGTATCCCAATTGAAATAAAAGAAGGGAAAATTAATATTAAAGAAGATAAAACAATTGTTAAGCAAGGAGAAGCCATAAAACAAGAGGCTGCAGATATTATGTCAAAACTGGATATCAAACCTTTTTCAATTGGTTTTGTTCCGTTGTGTGCATTTGACACTAAAGAAAAGAAACTTTACGGCGAGATAAATATCGATCCTGAAGGAACCCTTGAAAAGTTAAAAGAAGCTCATGGTAGGGCTTTGCCTTTCGCGGTGGAGAGAGGTTATGCAACAGAAGATACTATCAAACTTTTATTACAAAAAGCAGAGAGACATGCCAAAGGAATTGAAAGCATCTCTGGCAAGAAAGAAGAAGTTGTTGAAGAAAAAAAGGAAGATGCTGAAGAAGAAAAAGCAGAGGAAGAAAAGGGCGGGGGAAAAGTTGAAGAATCTCCAGCTGAAGAGAAACCTGCTGAAGAAGAAAAGAAAGAAGATCAAACTCCTGAAGATAAATCGGGGGAGGAAAAATAAATATGGAAAACATATACAGCGCTTTGCTCTTGCATAAAGCAGGCAAAGAAATAAATGAAGACAATTTGAAAAAGGTTGTTGTGGCTGCTGGTGCCGAGGCTGATGATTCGAAAATCAAGTCTCTTGTTGCCAGCCTGAAAGGTGTTGATATAGCGAAGGAACTCGAAAATGCGAGCTTGGCTGTTGCTGCGCCGGCTTCTAGTGGTGCTGAAGGCGGAGAAGAAAAACCTGCAAAAGCCCCAAAAGAAGAAAAGAAAGAAGAAGCCGCAGCTGAAGGATTGTCTGCTCTGTTTGGATAAATTTACATTTAATTTTTAATCCAGATAACAGACAATTCTTGACTCTAGTTGGAACTAAGAAGACGATAGAAGAATTCTAGAACAATAAACTTTATAACAAGCCTAGGTTTTTCCTAATCCATGGCATGGTCATTATACGGCAAAGAGGGAAAGTTTCTCGAACCTTTGAAATTTAGCAATGGAAAAACACAAGAAGATGTTGTGAATGAAGTTCTTTCAAAAATAAAAGAGGGCAAAAAAATAATCTTTATCCACGGTGTTTGCGGAACAGGGAAATCTGGAATAGCTTTGAATATTGCTAAAGAACTTGGAAAGTCAAGCGTTGTTGTTCCTGGGAAAAATCTGCAAGCGCAATACAAGGCGGATTATGAATTGAATAAATATCTTCTGAAGAAAGATGGGAAAGAAAAATTAAAGATCAGTGTGATGACTGGAAGGAAGAATCACAAGTGCAAATTTCTTGAAGATAGAAACAGAGTTCCATATTATCGGCCGAAAGAGAAAAAAGAAATTGATAGTAAATTAAATAACATTTTTGAGGGAGTGAAAAAGAATTTTCAAAAATCTGGACAAGAAGAAGAAGATTTGACAGCAAATAATTATCTTCTTCCATGTAAAATAGAAATCAAAAAGAGAAATATTCAAAAAATAAGAGAGTACATTCGACAAAATCTGAATGTTGATATAAAAAACTTTTCTGCAATTCAAGATGTAAAAAGGGCGAGTATTGCCGCGGCGTGTCCTTATTGGTCTCCGATTCTTCCCGAGAAATATGATTTAAAAAATTTTGCGGAGGATAAAAAGATTTTTTATCGAGGCCTCGGAAATGAAAAATTTATTCTCAACCAAGGAAAACCTGGCTGTGAATTTTATGAGCAATACCTCTCATATGTTAATTCAGACGTTATAGTTTTTAATTCATTGAAATACAAACTTGAAAGTATTCTGGGAAGGAAACCTTTAACGGAAGCAGAGATTATAGATGAATGCGACGAATTTTTAGACAGCTTTTCAAATCAAAAAAATATCAATATAAACAAATTACAAAATTCTTTGATAAATGCCTTTGGGTATAGCGATGAATCTGAATTGATTATTGATGAAATGTTGAAGATTATCAAACATCTGAAAATGGGTCCGCGGATGGATTCACTTGCTGAAAGAGAGGAAATAATTGAATTGAGAAAAACAAGTATCTATGATTTGTTTAAATTGATTTTGAAAAATCCAGAAATATTAGATGAAATTGATCCTGAAAGTTATTTATTTGATTTTGAAGAAACAGCGAAGATGTTCGAAGAATTCTTAGAAGAAAGTTATGTTACTGTAATGAAAAAAGAAGATCTCTATCTTGTTAGTGTTGTGACTACAAATCTCGCCAAGAGATTTCAGGACATGATAAATAAAAATAAAGTTGTTATCCTGATGTCTGGGACCTTGCATTCTGAGGAAGTTTTGAAAGATGTTTTTGGTTTGGATAAATTTGATATTGTTGATGCTGAAGTTGAGACTCCCGGGGATATTGAAATTTTAAGGACGGGTCTAGAAAAAGATTGCAAGTATTCAAATTTCTCAAGAGGAAACCATACCCGAGGAGATTATCTTAAAGCGCTTGATGCTTGTTTAGAAACGGCACCCAAGCCAACTTTGGTCCACGTCAATAGTTTTGGCGATTTGCCTAGCGAGGAGGAAAAATCTCAATTGAATTTAGATAATCTTATTTCAAGAGACGAACTTAGAGAAGAACAAAAAGCAGATAATACTGGGAAAGAAGTTGAAAAATTTAAATCTGGAATTCGGGATGTTTTGTTTTCAACTCGGGCATCTAGAGGAATGGATTTTCCTGGAGAACAATGCAATAGTATAGTCTTTACGAAGTATCCAAATCCGGATGTTAAAGATGCCTTTTGGAAAATACTTCATAAAACTCACCCTGGACAATATTGGGAATTTTATAGGGACAAAGCTCGTAGAGAATTGTTGCAGAAATTATATCGTGGTTTGAGGTTTAAAGAGGATAAAGTTAAAGTGTTGAGCCCAGATTGTAGAGTTTTGGATGGGTTGGAAGGGTAAAAGCTATAACAAATAATTTTAAAAAGAGTTTTAATTTAACATTTCTATGCCGCCATCGCATAATGGTATTGCATCCGGCTTGAGACCGGAGCCCTTCGGGGCGTCCCCGTTCGATTCGGGGTGGCGGCGTTTTATGGGATTTTTAATCCCATAAAATTCTTTTTCCGAATCGAACTTCGATTCCGAGCAAGTTCACGAAATTATATTCCGAAGGTTAATCTAAGAAAATTTGAGTGAGCTTGGAAGATTAGGTGGCGGCGTTTGAACTAAGATTTAGATATTTTATCTTGCTCAAAAAAATTTTAGAAATATCAACCAAAAAACCTTTTCCACCAGGGGCTTTTGATTTGAATAGGATTGTCGTTTTCGTCAATAATTTCGTATTTTATCTTTGGTTTTTCTTTTAAAACGGGGGCTTTTGCAGCAAGTTCTTTTTGGGCCTGTTCAAGAGACCTTTCCACTGTAGTTTTTACATATCCTTGGGACATTAATGAATATTTCAAAGCATCCGGAGTGTATCCCTTTTTCAAGTTTTTTTTAAAATATTCTACTATGTGTTTCCTGTAACTTTCAACCATCTAATTTCAAAGAAAAAGGAGTTTAAATAGATTATTGGGATTGAGAACAATTATTTCATTTCAAGAGGTTTCTCTTTTTTATAAAACCTAAAAGCATGGTAAAGCCTCGAGTAGGATTCTGCATGGATTGTCAAGAGAGTTTCTCCTTTCTTGAACTTTTCTCCCACTTTTTTATTTAAATAAACCCCTGCCGTAACATCTGTTGGGGCCCCAGCCATTCGAGCCAATAATGCTAGTTTCTTGTTGTCAATACGAAAGATTTTCCCTGAAGATTTTGCTGTTATTTTCAATTCGTGTTTTGATTCTTTAATTCTGTTCAAATTTCCTTTCTGTTCTTTTATTATCTCTTTGAACTTTTCAAATGCTTTTCCAGAATTTAGCATCTCTCTTGCTAATTTTTCTCCGTTTCCTTTTTTCGACTTTCCTGCCAATTCAAAAATTTGTCCTGAGAGGTAAATAGATTTTTCTCTTAAATCTGCGGGTGCTGAAGAGTCGTTTTGGAATATCTTTAAGATGTCTTTAAGTTCGAGGGTTGGGCCAATGCCTCTTCCTATGGGGTGTTGGCCATTTGTTAGAACAACTTTTATCTTTTTCTTGAAATGTTTTCCGAGATATCCAAAATCCTTCTTAAGTTCCTTAGCTTCTTTTAACGAAACCTTTGCGCCTTTTCCATAAGGAATATCAATTAAGATATGTGTTGAACCTACTGCAAGTTTTTTTGACATTATTGAAGCCAAAAGCTGTGATTTTGGATCTATGTTCAATGATTTTTCAATCTGTATTAATTTTGTGTCAACCGGAACTAGGCCAAGGCCCCCACCCCAAACCATACACGCAGAAGTTTTGTTTACAATTTTTTTAAGTTGTTTCAAATTGAAATTGACTTTGGCTATTGCACCAATTACATCTGCAGTTCCTGCCGCAGAAGTTATTGCCCTTGAAGAATTTTTTGGAAATGTCAAACCCGCAGCTGCACAAATTGCTACAACAAGAGGGGTAGTTCTGTTTCCGGGAACTCCGCCGATTGAATGCTTATCTACGAATGGTTTTTTCTTTTTATCTAAATTGAGTTTGCCCCCCGATTTAGACATTGCGTCTATAAGATAGATTGTCTCTTTCATAGACATTCCTTTTTGATACATCGCAGAAATAAATAAGGCCATTTCAGCCTCGGAAACGGCATTCTTTGAAATGTCGTTTATGATTGTCCCGATTTCTTTTTCAGACAAACTCTTTCCATCTAACTTTTTTAAAATAAACTTTAATGTTTCAGAGAGGGGGGCAAAATTTACTTCCACTTTTTGCCCATTCTTTAAATTGTATCTTTCTTTTATTTCTGAAGAAATTGCTATCTGGTTTTTCTTAATTAATCCTTCGGAGGTATCAACAACTGTAGAAATCTCTAAAGGCTTTTTTGAAAGTGTTTTTATAAGAACCCTGTCTTTTGGATGCAGCCCCAACTTGAGGGCGGTTTTATTATCTAACATCACAACTGGAAGGCCCGCGGACCATTTAAGAAATTTTATTTTTAACTTCATCTTATAATTCTTTCATCTTCAAATCCCAAAAGAATAGAGGGCGTTCTTTTTTTTCTATATAACTCAAGGATGATTAGAAGATAAGCAATTATAAGTGGCCCGAGGATAAATCCAAGTATCCCGAATAAGAATAATCCCCCAATCATTCCTATAAGGATCAATGCAGAATGCATGCGAGTTCTTCTTGAAACTATTAGCGGACGGATAATATTGTCTCCAACGGTGGATACTAATCCAAAAAGAGTTAAACCTATGGCTGAAAAGGTATTGCCCGCTATCAAAAGATAGAGTGCTGCTGGAAGCCAAATAATCGTTGTCCCTATAACTGGAAAAATTCCTGCGAGACACGCAAGTAAAGTTAATAGTAAAGCATTCGGCACACCGAGAAGGAAAAATCCTGCGCCGACAATTAGACCTTGAAGAATACCCACGATGACCTGGCCATAAATAACTGAGGTCGTTATTCCCTTTGTATATTCAAAAAACTTTTTTTCTACATCTCTTGAAAAGGGAATAGTGCTTCTAACATAAAGTAAAAGCTCTTCTTGATCTCTTAGCGTGAAAAAGAAAGTGAAAGCAATCACTACAATTTGTAAAAATAGGGTTGGAAAGTTTAGGATTATATTTGAAAAAAAGTTGGACGCGGTATTCGCTATACGGGAAATAAACGAAGAGATTATATTTCCTACTTCTCCTGAAAATTCTTCTGAAGCGAACAGATTGGGAAAGACATTCTTCAAAGGTGTTATCAAATCCAACTGTTGAGAGGTTTGATAAATCTTGAAAGATTGCTGTATTAATATCGGTGTGAAAAACCAGATTGGAAGAAGGATTAACAATACTAGGATAACAGAAATTATACTTGCAGAAACCGTTCTCGAACCAATCAACCTATTGAGCCAATTGTAGAGCGGTGTGAAAATAAAAGCCAGGATAATTCCTGTGACTATAGAGATAAGAATTGGTCTTAGAAGAAGGAAAAGAAGAACAACCAAGACTGCAAAGATTGCTACTATAGTTATTTTTTTTATGTCTAAATCTTCCATTTTCTTCCTCTTTTAAATTAAAGTTTAATAGAATTTATAAATGTTTGCTGGAAGAAAAGTAAAAGAAAAAGGGAAAATAAAGGGAAAATAAAATTAATTGAAGTAACTTTTAGCAGATTCGTTGAACCATAGGTACCAACCAATTAATCCGCTTACTACTAAATTTATCACAGAACTGAATTCTCCTGAAATTAAATTGGCTAATGCTGAAACAAATCCGATTACTGAAAAGATTATCACGATTATTCTCGCCCAGCTCTGTGCTTTCCATAAACCTCTTGCTATGAAGAAATCAAGAACTGCCATTGCCACCAAGAAAATTCCCACCATCACTAGTATAGCTAAACCTGCTCCTACGGGCAAAGTTAATGGAATCTGTGCAACGCTTTCTAGATAAGTCATAACCGCCGGCCCAATCACAATCATCAACAAACCTGAGATAACTGCTATCGCTGCTCCGATGTAATATAGAACAGAAATAACTTTAACGCCTGTTGGCGGTTCTTTAGAAGCTACCGAAACAGATTTTGTTTTGCTTTTTGCTTTTTGTTTTGCCATTCTCACCTCCTTTCATCAAACAGACTTGCAAGGACAAGAATGTTTTTAAGTGTTTTGGATTAAACGCTTGTTAAACTTGTTTGTTCAAATTTTGGACATGCAGAAATTGCTGGGTGTAAGTCTCTACGCTCTTTTATTAAACCTTTAAAAGTTGATAGGGCCTGTTTTGGAGTGTTATTTGTTTCACTTAAATGTGCAAGAGAAATTTTTTTTAATTTACTTCTTGCGTGTTCTAAAACAGATATTCCTGAATGGAAATTTGAAAGGTGGCCTTCGTCTGAAAAGATTCTTTTCTTCAAGAAAAAAGGATATGGGCCATTTTGAAGCATGTCGATATCGTGATTTGCCTCTATGATTAGAGAATCGCAATCAGAAATGCTGTCTATTACGTTTTTGCAATTTTTTCCGATGTCTGTAACGATCGAAAGTTTTTTTGAATTTTGAATTTTGAAAGAAACAGGGTCTTCAACATCATGAGATTTTGAAAAGGCTTCTATTTCCATTCCACCCAACTTCAAAGTCTCGTTGTTTTTTATTGGATTAATTAAATCTTCTTGTGAGCACAAGGGATAATTTCTTATTGTTCCTCTTGTTGCGAATATTGGGATTTGTAATTTTCTTGCTAAGACATCTGCTCCCGAGGTGTGGTCTGCGTGTTCATGTGTTATGAAAATTCCTTTTATGTTTTCTGGTTTTTGTTTTAACAAAGAAAGTTTTTCGCAAACTTGTTTGCATGAAATTCCACAGTCGACCAAGATTGAAGAATTGTTTTTCGAGTTCGAAACATAGAAACAATTTCCTGCGCTGCTTGAGGATAATGATGAGAATTTCATTCTTTGATTTAGTTAGAGGAGTTTATAAAATTAGGGTTTCGCTTTCTTCCACATCCAGTTGAAATATTTTCTATAAGACTCAGCTATTTCTTTGTTTTTTATTAGGATAATTGTGGGAATTTGTGTGGAAACATGAATGCTTACATAATCTCCGAAGATAGATGTTGTGGATTGTGTTGGAAAATCTACATACCTTGTTTTTATTGCTTTGATTTTTGTCATTGGATGGCCTTTGAATTTTTCAGCAGTTAACATTCTCCCGCGCATTCCTCTTTTTGTCATTAATTCCGCAAGTGCAGGTGCTTCATATAATAAATCATAAGCACGCCCAGTTGCACCGAAAGTTAAAAATTCATCATTTAATTTTTCAGCATAAAAATGCATGATATTTCTAAACCCTTCTTTCCCTTCATAGACATTTATCTCCACGGGGGAATTTTTTTGTTTTTTGATCTTTGAAATGTCTTTGATTAAATCCCCAATCAAAACTTCTTTCGCTTTTACATCGTTTAGAAGATTGTCTGGAGTTGATGCTTTGAAGAATTTTTTGTTTTCTTTTACAACATAACTTACTTGGCCCTTTTCTATTAGATGATTTAGAACAGTATATGTTAAAGTTCTGTCTATAGAGATATTTTTAGCAATTTGGTTTGCAGTTAATTCTCCTTTTTTTACTAGCTCTAAGTAAACCTTGGATTCATTTCCAGTAAGTCCTGCTTGTTGTAGTTTTTCTTGTATGTCCATCTTGTTGTTATCAAACATAACAACTTAAGTTTATAAGAGTTTCTGAGAGTTGCTATTTGTAGGTGGTTGACTGCAGAGAATAGTTCTGGAAAAATAAGATGGAAAAATTAGAATACAAATTGACCCCTGAATACCTAAGAGGAGCGTTAGAGAAGGCAAGAAAAGTTCCTTTAGAAGATTGGACATTTTTAAAGACAGAAGAAGAACCATATGGAAAAGGAGAGCCGGTAGTAGAAGAAACAATAGTCACCAAACTGAATGGGGGAACTGATTTAAGCATTATAGATAGGAAGTATTTCAGACGTATACTCTGTGATAAATCTTGTAGGGTAATTTTGGAAGGAGAGGACTTTAGGGCTGAATATAGGGGATCGAAAAATATTGATGAAGGATATGAACAAGTACACTCAGTTTACAATGGAATACAAGAAAGAATAAAGAATTGGAAAATGGCTGAGTTAAAGACAGAGTTAGGAATGACAAAATGATAAAAAAATTAATGGAGAAATGAAAATGATAAACCAAGAAGAAGAATCTAAACCAATTGAAATAGAAGGCTTTCCTTCAAGAGAACCAAATGTAGAATACGTTGGGGTCGTGCATGATGCGCGTGTTCCTACTGAAAGAATTATTGCTGGAAAGAGAATTAACTCTTGGAAGAGAACTTGCTGGCCACCTGTAATGGGTTGTGGAAGCAGAGCCCGAACAATTTCTGGGAGTCTTGCTTATATGGATTTTAAGGAAATTTCATTGAGCTACCTTACTAAATATGGACATAACGAAGGGGATAGGGACCCTCTTGAATTTCCCCATCTCGGAGAAGATGCGTTAATGATTGAAATGTTTGGTATTGAGCCTGCTGAAGTAGAAAGATTTAGTGAAGCCCCTAACTGGATTGATCCCCCTCAAAAAAAAGTTTTGGGGGCATTGCTTAATAAATTGTCAGGGATAGCAATCAAAAGAGATATTTTTCTTTTGGCAATAGCAACTGGAGGAATATATAATTTTTATTATGGTGGAAGAGTCGCTGAAACTCACGCAAGTTTGGTTTCTCAAATCTATAATAATCAAAATACAGGAATCAATTTTAAACGATTTGCCAAAAAAAGTGGAAACCCGCTGAACTTTGTTTATGCTCCAAGGAAAAACGAACATTTGTGTTTGTATGGAACAATTCCTAAAGAATCTGAGGAAGAATAAAATGAAACAAGAAAATAAACCTCAAAGAGAAAGTGGAAAAAGCAAATTGATTAGATTCCTCAAAGAAGAATTAGAAGATACTCCTTTGAATAGCTTACTTGGAATTCCTACCGGTTTTCTTCTAGGTCTTGGTCTTGGGGCTACTGGAAAACATACGGGCCATTGGGAAATTCCTTGTATTTTGCCTGCTATAAATTTTGTCACAGTTGGTTTTCCTACAAATACGGGGGACCTCGCATACATTTTAGGCGTTGCTACAAATTATTTTCCAGAAATTATCCAGATGTACTCTTAATTCTTTTACTCCAAATAAACGCCAACCATGCCGGGCCTTGCTTTTTTTGATTTGTTTTCTGGATCGTGTTTGTCTTTTTGGTTTGTCGCAAAGACATCAACTAACTTTCCTATTGTCTTACTAATCTTTTTCGCGTTTATCTTTTCAATTTCGGAAGGGATCGCATAAAGATAAATCTTCTCTTTGTCCGCAAACTTTTCAACGATCGGTTTTATCTGGTTTATTATTTTTTCAGTTAGATCTTCTTTCGAAGCCGACTTCTTTTTTATTTTTGACTTGCCGGCTTCTGGCCATTTTGATTTTGAGATAAAATTTTTTCCTGTTTTATTGTTCCCAATCTTTTCCCAAAGCTCTTCAGCAATATGTGGGCAGAACGGGGAAAGAAGTTTCAAAGAGGATTCTAAAGTTTTCTTTGAAACTTGTTTTTGCTCGGCAATTAAATCAAATAATTCTCTTAGTTGGATTGTTGCTCTACGATATTCATAGATTCCCTCTATATCTTGAGTGATATCTTTAATTGATTGGTTAATCTTTACTATCATCTCCTCGCTGTCTTTTCCGATTTTTATCTTTTGAATGGTTTCAATAACTTTTTTTAAAAATTTTAGGCTACCCTGAATACCTGATTCAGACCAATCCCTTGGTTTATCTGGTGAAGCTAAAGAAAGAAGGAAGAATCTTGCAGTGTCCATCCCGTAACTTTCAGAGACAGTATCTGGATTTATTACATTTCCTTTTGATTTTGACATCTTTTCTCCGTCAGGACCATGTAACATTCCCTGATTGAATAAAGACAAGAAGGGTTCATCAAAATTAAGAAAACCCAGGTCTCTCAAAACTTTCGTGAAGAATCGTGCATAAATCAAATGCAAGCAAGCATGTTCTGCCCCACCAATGTATTGGTCTACTGGTAGCCATTCTTTTATCTTTTTCTTATCAAAAGGTTCTTTATTATTTTTATTGTCGGGATATCTCAAGAAATACCAAGAAGAATCAAAGAAAGTGTCCATTGTTTCTGTTTCTCTTTTTGCGTTCCCTTTACATTTTGGACATTTCGCATTTATCCATTCTTTGTTTGTTTCTAATGGATTTCCTTTACCGAATTTGACTTTCTCTGGAAGTTTAACAGGTAAATCTTTTTCAGGGACAGGAACGGCGCCACATTTTTCACAATTAATTATCGGTATTGGAGTTCCCCAATATCTCTGTCGAGAGAATCCCCAATCTCTTAATTTATAATTAATTACTTTTCTCGCCAGCTCTTTTCTTTCAAGATCTTTAGTGATTATATCTTTTGCAAGTTCATTGTCACATGTCAGCTTTCCAGAATTAACCATCTGGCCTTCTCCAGTATAAGCCCTCGTTAAAGTTTCTCCTTTTAAATTTGTATGAATCTCCGGATCTGGATTAATAACAATCTTAATAGGAATTCCATATTTCTTAGCAAATTCGAAATCTCTTTGGTCATGTGCTGGAACTGCCATAACCATCCCGCTTCCATAATCAGCGACGACAAAGTTTCCTGCATAAACAGGGACTTTTTCATTTGTCGCAGGATTAATCGCATAACTCCCTGTGAAAACTCCTTCTTTTTCTAAAGTCTCTAATTCTTTTTCTGAGACAGAACCTATTTTCTTGAGAAATTTTTCAACTTTCTTTTTCTGTTCTTTTGTAACGAGAGTCATTAACTCCGGATGCTGTGCAGCAACTACCATAAATGTTACTCCAAAAATTGTATCTGGCCTTGTTGTGAATATCGGCCAGGTTTTTCCATTAATCTCAAAGTCAATTTCAGTTCCGTGAGATTTTCCTATCCAATTTTTTTGCATTGACTTTATCTTTTCTGGCCAATTTAAATCTTTCAAGCCAGACAATAATTCATCTGCATATTTTGTTGTTTTCAAATACCATTCATCAAGATGCTTTATCTCAATCTTGCTTTCACACCTTTCACAAATCCCTCCCTGAGACTGTTCGTTTGATATAACCGTTTTACAAGAAGGACACCAATTCACAGCTGCCTTTTTTCTATAAACTAATCCTGCTTCTAAAAACTTCAAGAAGAAATATTGATTCCATTTATAATATTCTGGGGCCATAGTAGAAATTGTCTTTGACCAATCATAACTTACTCCTAATTCCTTCATTTGTCGAATATAATTCTTTATCGCTTTTTCTATGAACGGCCTTGGGTGTTCGCCTGCTTTTATTGCTGCATTTTCTGCTGGTAGACCAAGAGCGTCAAAGCCCATCGGATATAAAACATTAAAATCATTCATTCTTTTGAATCTTGCAAAGACATCTCCAATAGAATAATTAAGAGCATGGCCCATATGCAAACCTGCAGAAGAGGGATAGGGGAACATTTCAAGAACATAATACTTCTTCTTTTTTGAATTTTCAGAAACTTCAAAAGCCTTCTCTTTCTCCCAAGCCTTTTGCCACTTCTTTTCAATCTTGCTGAAATTTATTTCTTTTTCTTCCATGTTCTTTTATGAATAAGCTAGTTTTTAAAATTAATCACAAACAAATTTCCTAAATGCCTCCCTTGTTTCTTCAGTTTTTTCTTTTGTGGTGAGAAAACAGGGATCGAAGTCTAAAACTTCTATGTCGAATTCTTCGCCGATAGGGGGCCTGTGTTCTGTTCTAATATATACTGCATTCTTTGCAACGAGGCAATTGGGACCAGCCATAAAGGAGTATTTTTCGCAGGATCCATTTCGTCTAAGAGTAGCATAAAAAAATCCGGGATAAAATCTTGATTTTTCAATCTCTGCGGATTCTATAACTTTCATCGTCTAGACTTATAAAAACCGCCTGCAAATTTAATTAGGATATATTTTTTGTAAGTCATTTTTCTTGAAAGAAGTTAGAAAAATAACTCTCTATAAAATTAAGAGAGTTAAGACTAGCACGACTAGAATTGTCAAATTCATCTTGTTGAATTTTTGTGCCAGTTTCATACTGTTAATTCAAGTAAACCCATATTTTTAAATATTGTTGTTTTGTAGGTTATATATGCTTAAAGGAAAATTCCCGATTAATTTGACTAAAGAGGTTCTTACTAGCAATAGCTCGGAGGCTTTTTCGCTGTATGATAAAAGTTGTTTTGGTGAACCCTCTAAAGGCAAAGATAAAATTTCTTATGGGTATTCAGAGGCTGTTTATTTAGTGGAGACTAAGAAAGCGGAAGTTTTTTCTGGTAAAAAGAAAATTGATGTAAAAGAACTGATGAAGAAACTTTCAAGGGTTGATAAGAAAATTTATATTAAATATCCTGTATATAGCGACTTGAGGGAAAAGGGTTACATTGTTAAAACGGCTTTGAAGTTTGGTGCGGACTTTAGAGTTTATCCGAAAGGGAAACGTCCGGGGAATGCTCATGCGAAATGGGTTGTTTTTGTTGATCACGAAGCCGCTAAGACGAACTGGCAAGAATTTTCTGCGAAGAACAGGGTCGCACATAGCACAAAGAAAAAACTTTTATTGGGAATAGTAGATTCGGAGGAGGATGTTACATATTACGAGGTGGGGTGGGTGAGGCCGTAAAATGTTCGGGAAAATAAAATCCATGAAACCTTGGAAACAAATTTCTTTTGCTATTCTAATTGCTTTTGCAGTCATATCTTTTTGGAGAGGGATTTGGGGTTTGCTTGACGAATATCTTTTTCCTTCAAGTATGGAATTAAGTTTATGGATATCTGTTTTGATTGGGTTGGTAATTCTTATTGTTACACATTATACTACTAAAGAATTGATGTGAGTTAGTTTCATTTTATCTCCACAATCTTTATAACTTTGACATCTCTTGAAATTTTGTAAAATGCCTCAACGAGATACATTGCCTACAAAAGAAAAGATTTTGGAAATTCTCAGATTAAAAGGTCCTAGCTTGCCGGTCAGAATAGCGAGGGAAATAAATACAGATGGTTTATTCGCTTCTGCATTTTTATCCGAATTGATTTCAAATAAGAAAGTTAAAATAAGTAATATGCGGGTTGGAAATTCTCCGCTTTATTTTTTGCCCGGTCAAGAAGACCAACTTGAAAATTTTTCGGAGCATATTAAAGGAAGAGAAAGAGAGGCATTTGATTTATTGAAAGAGAAAAGTTTTTTGAAGGATGATGAACAGCACCCCGCAATCCGTGTCGCCCTTAGATCAATTCGTGATTTTGCTATTCCATTTAGAGATAGTGAGGAGAATATCATTTGGAGATTTTTTAAAGTTAGTCAAGAAGATTTTGGGAGAGTGGTTGAAGAGAAAAAGTCTGAAAAAGACTTGGGAATTTTTGAGGGCCGGGGAGATATGGAAGAAGAGATTCCTAAAAAAGTCGAGAAGCCAAAAATTATTGATGGGCCAAAAGTGAAAAAATCCGTTAAGAAAAAAGTCTCAACAAAGAGCGACAAGTTCTTTAACATAGTTAAGGAATTTCTCGAGAAAAGAAACATGGGGATAGTTGGTATCGAAGGTATGAGCAAAACAGATTTAATTTTGAAAATAAAGTCTGGTGGGGAGGAGAAAACCCTTGTGGCATTTAACAAAAAAAGGATTAATGATGCTGATTTGATTAAAGCTTACAAGAAGGCGTCTGAATATAAGAGAAAATTTTTGGTTCTTAGCAAAGGCGGGGCATTGAAGAAACTCGAGGAACTTATTGAAGCTGCTAAGGGTCTTGAAAGCCTTGAGAAAATAGAATAGTAACTTTTAAAAAGCCTCGGCAAGAGATTAAAATATGGGAAAGATAAAAACGCGTTTAGTGAAGAGAACTGCAAGAACTCTATTTGGAAAAGACTTTCCGTTTACAGAGGATTTCGCAGAGAATAAAAAGATTCTTGGAATGGACATGCCAAGTAAGAAAATTAGAAATCAAATTGCAGGATATTTGTCTAGATTGAAAAGGCAAGATAATGCTAGACTTAAATCTTTAAGTGTTGAAGAATAAAAATTATTTTTTCTTGTTTGAGTTTTTCAGAAGTTTATCAATTTTTTTCTCAACCCTTTGCAAATCTCCACGTATTGTGTAAAGTGCTTTCCTTTTTTTTCTGTTGACTATTAAATTTATCACTTGAAAGACTATCCAGAGGAATATTATTACTCCTGCCGCGCTTAGCCAGAGGGCTATTCTTCCAAGATTCCCTATTAGCCATAGCGGAACCTCTACTACGTTGCTGGCGTTTATCACCTCACCTACTACCATGGCTTAGTTAATATAATGAGATTTATAAAACTTGGGGAAACCCAAAACTTTTAAACTGTTCAAATCTGTGAAATGTTATGGCTCTGTAGCTCAGTGTTTAGAGCGCTGCTCTCATGAGGCAGAGGCCGGGAGTTAAAATCTCCCCAGAGCCATATTTATCTAAATATCATTCTAAATTCTTTTTTATCTTTTCTGTAATTTCTTTCATTTCTTCGTCAGAAAGTTTTGGAATAGGATTTGTTATCTTTGTGAAACCTTCTTTTGATAGGGGACATACTTTAATGTGAACATGCTCAAATTCTAAACCTTCAACAAGCAAACCCGTCTTCAGAGGTTTCATTGTTTTGTCCACCGCTTTTGCGATCTTCTTTGAGACAATCATTAAACTCGAATAAATTTTATCGTCCAAATCAAATAGCCAGGGAGCAAGATGTTGTTTAGGAATAACTAATGTTTGACCCTTTGAAAATGGAAATGCGTCCAGAAACGCTATAGAAAAGTCATCCTCATATATTTTGTAACATGAAATCTCCCCTTTGACAATTTTGCAAAAAATACAATCTTCTTTTTGTCCCATGTCCAAATAACCTCTCTGAACTTTAAATACTTTTTTATAAAAAAATAAAAAAAGAATCAACGCCTTCTCTTTCAATAAGTCCCTAATAAATAAAAAATAAAAATCTTGCTAAGACTTATCTTCTTTTTTTCTTAGCTTTCTTCTTAGCTTTCTTCTTAGCTTTCTTCTTAGCTTTCTTCTTAGCTTTCTTCTTAGCTTTCTTTTTCACAGCTTTCTTTTTCACAGCTTTCTTTTTCACAGCTTTCTTTTTCACAGCTTTCTTCTTAACTGCTTTTTTCTTTTTTGCGGCCATTATAAAAACACCTCTTTTTAATTAGTTATACTAAGAATTAATTGTTTAAAAACTCTTCGGTGAAATTGAAATTGAAATTTTTCAAAAATAAAAAGATAACTTTGCCGACGGAAAAATTAAGAATATTATTTTACAATTTTCCCTGCGTTTTCTAATTTTATTTCAGAATTTATTAATTTTCTCAAAATTTCTTTTAATTCAGAAATTTTTACACGAATTTGTTTTTCAGAATCGCGATCTCTTAAGGTGACGTCGCTGTTTTTTAAGGAATCAAAATCTATTGTTATTGCGAAAGGCGTCCCTGCAATTGCAGATCTTAAGTATCTCTTACCAATAGAACCAGATTCATCATAATCAACAACCACTTCATTCTCAAGATTTTCTTTTATCTTCTTTGCAACTTTAATCAACTCTGGTTTTTTCATCAAAGGAAAAATAGAAACCGCTATAGGTGCCATTGAATATGGGACCCTAAAGATTGTTTTTCCTTCTCCTTCAGATTTTCGGTCATAAAAAAGATCAATCAGCGTGTAAGTTGGCCTATCAGTACCAAAAGCAATTTCTAATACGTGGGGGACAAACTTTTCTCCATTTTCTCTTGTGGCTTCTAATTTTTTCCCAGAAAATTTTGCATGTTGCTTTAGATCATAATCCGTTCTATCATGAACCCCACAACACTCTGTCCATCCAAAACTATTTAATTTTATTTCTATATCCCATGCGTCGTCAGCATAAAATGCTTTTTCGTCGGGATGGTGTTGTCTTAATCTAATTCTCTCTTTTGGAATTCCAAAACCTAAAAATTGTTGGTAGGCTAACCAAATGCACCACCCATATGCTTGACTCTTAATGAATTTCTTTTTCAACGCTTCTTCGAGAGTAATCGTAATCGGTTCTTTTTCTGCGTCTTGAGATTTGTGATCCCAGAATGGAAGCTTCTCCTTTTTTATTTCCTGAAATTGTTCCCAATCATTTTTTGTCTTCGGATCAACAAATATCTGGCCTTCTGCCTGAGTAAATTCCCTTCCCCTTAATACATTCTGTCTTGGAGAGATCTCATTTCTATAGGCCTTACCTATTTGGAAAACTCCAAGAGGTAATTTTTTCCTGAAATAATTATAAAATCTTAAATAGGGAAGATAAGTGACCGTTGCAGTTTCTGGTCTCAGCGAGGCTTCCACTCCAGCAACTTTGGTCTTCATCATCAAACTTTGTGTTTCAATCGCTTTTTCGAAATTTCCTTTGCAAGAAGGACACTTAATATCCTTTTGATTAATAAAATTAATTAATTTTTCGTTGCTCCATGCGTCTGCCGCCACATCAAATTTCTCTTCAATGATTTTATCCGCTCTGAAAACAGCCTTACACTTTGAACATTTAATTGTTCTATCTTTGAAGGTTTCTAAATGTCCTGAAGCTTTCCAAACAACATCCGGTAAAACTGTTGGCCCTTCCAATTCTCGCAAACCGTTTGCATTAAAAATTTTTCTTACAGAATTCTCCACTTTATTTTTTAATAATTTCCCTAAGGGACCATATGTATAAAAACCCGCTAGCCCCCCATAAATTTCTGGTTCTGGGCCCCAAATAAAACCCGATTCACTTACGAAGCTAGCAAACTCTTTTTCATCATCGGTTGAATTGCTTGTTTTTTCTACTGCATTATCTTCTTTTTGTTCTTCCATGTTTTGTTGTTTATTTTTTTGCTTATTTAAATCTTTCATAATTTTTTTAGATTTCTCCTCGGCTTGTTTCTTGTTTGCCCCCAGATAAGCGAGGGTTATTGCTTTTACTTTGCCATCTATCCTTTTTGATTCTCTTAAATAAAAGTAATCTTTATCGTTGATCTTCTTTTTTACTACAAACATGTTATAGGCACTACAAATAAGTTTATAAATTTTGGGGTGTGGTGGGTAATGTAGTGGTTAAGGGGGGTTTAGGTACTACAAAAAACTATTTACGTGAAAATTTCCCATTAATAATAAAACTCTTTATCTGCTCAAAAACTTCGGGGCTTGAAACCAGTTCTCTATGGGCCAAGTTTAACTTTATAAAATCTCTTGAATTTATCAGCTTTGTTTCTTCTAAAAAAACCTTGCTATCAGAACCTTTATTATTAACAAAAAAAGGTAAGAGATAAGAATCTGGATTGAAAAAATGGAATCTTTTTGTTCCAGCTATTATTCCTATTTCTCCTTTAAACTTCATCTTGAATATCTCTTGCTTATTCTCTAAAAAATCTTCAACAACACTTCCTATCCGGGTCTTTTTTATTAATTTGTATTCAGACATTTTTTGGAGAATCTTTGCCCCGCTATTGATCGGCGCTGTCTGAACAATCCTCTCCTTTTTGGTATTGAATCTATTTAAAAAAAGTCTCAGGATAATTGCTCCAAAACTGTGGGTTACAAAATTAGGTTTATTGATATTATTCCTCCTGATGAAATCCTTTAATTCATTGATTATTTCATTAAATTTAGATTCGCTAGACCAATTGAAGAAATAAACATTAAAATATTTTGAGAGATAATCAATCATCTTCTGAAAATCTCTCTTCTTTCTTTTATCAATACCAAGCCCGGGAATAATTATTACATTTTTCATCTTGAATATAAAAGCGCAGGCTGGGACTCGAACCCAGGAATTTCCGGGCTGCAACCGAAAGCAGTAGCCGCTGTGCCACCTGCGCAAACGCCCGGGACAGGATTCGAACCTGCGACCTACTGCTTAGAAGGCAGTCGCTCTATCCAGGCTGAGCTACCCGGGCATGAAAATATCACCAATGAATTGTATTTAAAGTTTCCGACAAGCATAAAAACCCTTCTCGCCTCTACCAATTATGACTGAAAAAGTTAAAATAACCTTCTTAGGAACGGCGGGAAGCATGCCCAGTGCGAACAGGAATCCGACGAGTATCTTGCTTTCATATAACCAAGAGAATATCCTTATTGATTGCGGAGAGGGAACGCAAAGACAAATGAGAAAAGCGAAAATTAATCCTTGTAAGATAAACAAGGTTTTGATAACTCATTGGCACGGCGACCATATTTTTGGATTGCCCGGACTTTTTCAAACTCTTGTTTTAAGTGGATACAACAGAGAAATGCAAATATTTGGACCCCCTGGAACTAAAGACTTTCTTAAAAACTTTATAGGGATCTTTGTTCCGGTTTTCAAATTTTCTGCTGATTCAAAAGAAGTTTCATCTGGGAAGTTCTTTGAGGATAAGGATTTTTATCTCGAAGCAGAGAAAATGACCCACGGCGGTACTAAATGTAATGCATATTCTTTTGTTATAAAAGACAAGATCAGAATTGATAAAAAGAAATTAAAGAAATCTAAAATTCCTGCGGGGCCTTTATTGCAGAAAATTTCGCAAGGAAAGGACGTTGTTTACAAAGGTAAAAAGTTCAAGTCAAAGAACTTGACTTATGTTGAAAAAGGTAGGAAGATCTCTTTTGTTTTGGATACAAGTATCAATTCGAAGATTTCAAAATTTGTTAAAGACGCTGATTTATTAATTATTGAATCAACTTTAGAAGAAAGTTTAGAAAAGCTAGCTAAAGAACACGGGCACCTAACTTCAAAGCAAGCTTCTGAGATTGCGAAGAAAGCAAAAGTGAAAAGATTGATTATTACACATTTGAGCCCGAGATATGAAAAATCTTCGGAGAAGATTTTGGCAGAGGCAAAAAAGGTTTTTAAGAAAACAGAATTGGTTAGGGACTTTGATGTTTTGGAATTGTAAGAATAGAATTGGGAATCAAGAAGTTGAGGCATAATCTAATCTCGCTAGTAAAGGGTTTCTATGTAAAAATCCTTTTCTTTGTAACCTTCTTGCCATTGCTTCGTCTTGTTTTTGCCTTTTAATTTCATCTTGTGCTCTGACTTCTGTAATTTCTTCTTCACTTAACCTCCTCAAATCAAATTTCTGATTATGTATCCATAATTGCCTTGGGCGCGGATTTGTGGGGGGCTGTAAATTTTGAACCGCCAACCACATAGAAGGGTCTCTTAAAGCATAACCCTCTCCAAATCCAAATCTCATAAAATCCCTATAAAGTTTCAAAGTTGTCCTGGTATTTAAAGAGGCTAAATCCAAATCTTGAGAAGTTATCTTCAAAACCAGATCATTATTGTACAAAACATTCATGCGAGCAACACCCCCATATTTCATTTTAACTAAAATTAATCGAGGTTATTAAAGATTGTTGTAATTGAGAATATATCCCAGTCTCAACTATCCTCAATTACTTGAAGAAACCTGCCGTAGCGAAATCAATTCGACAAACGCTTTGTTATTATTCCTTTGATGCTGTTGATGCAGGAGAGATATAAATTATTGTATCTCCTCGAAGAAAAGTCAATCCGATGTTTTTTTTCACTTCACCGTCGACCATTTCTTTTGCATTGTCTAAGACAAGGTTTATATGTATATCAAAAGCCAAAAGCTTTCCTACAAATTGCCTGTCTCCTTTCAACTGAACAAGAACTTCTTTCTCTTTCGAGTTGTTCAGCAGATCCAAAGGTCTTTCAATTCCATTAACCATTTTATTTTACGCCCAATAAAGGACTAAACTTATTTTGGGCAAGGAGTTTTTAAATCTGTTGGTGAGTTGGAAATGTTTGGAAACATTTTTAAACAACATTGAATTTTTGTTGACATGAATTTTATAAAAAAGATTTTCGATGATGTAGTCGACGAAGATACACATTTGCAATTCCAAAAATTTTCTAAAGGTGAATTCAAAAATAAAGCATTTATTCAAGCAAAGCAACAAGCAAAGAAATGGAAAATAAACACTTCTGCAGAATTTGCAAATGGGCTTGTCAGAGATGTTGCTGAAAAGTTATTTGAAGGTGAGAGAGTTCAAGTTACTGGGGCGATTGTTTATACTGGTGACTTGCCTGAGGGAGTTGAATATAAGGACAAGAAACAATTTCAAGGTGTTAAAAGATATCTTTTAGATACTGAACTTTCAAAAGAAGAAATTTTGGGCATGATGGACACTTTGCCGAAGGCTTTTTTTGCTTTGAGTTTCAAAACTTCTGACGGGGCAACAGACTTGAAAATAAAACCTAAAGCTCCAAAATCTGGAAAGCCCGGGAAAGGAGATGAAAAACCAAAGATTAATTTTTGCAGATTGACAACAACAGATAAATCTTTTACAGAAGATTTTGTTTTCGAAAATCCTAATTTCAAAGAAGTTTTGTTGAGTCATACTTTTGTTATAGACAATCTTGAGATCCCCGAGGAATCTAAAAAATCTGGAGATTTCAAAAAAATGAGAGAAGATGCTTTTAGAGTTGGAAAATTGGTCAGAACAGGTGAGATTGACGGTCAGAAAATAGAAAAAGAAATTGAGATGAAAGTTTAAAATGAATTTGGAGATTAAAGAGTCGGATAATTTTGGATATGATGTTCTTTTGGACGGCGGTTTATTCAGATATTGTAAAACTTATTCTGAATTGGTGACTACTGTTGATTCTTTGGTGAAATCAAGGTTTAATGAAGATGCTGAAGGATTTGCTTGAAAAAATAGTTACTCCATAATAATTCTAAAAGGTTAAATATACATGATGCTTGGATAAAGAATGAGCCGAATTATTAAAGAAAATGTGGACAAGGCAAGTCTTGCTAAATTTTTGACTGAAATTTGCGGTGTTTCCTTGCCTTGTGCAATGGATCCCGATGTAATCAATTTGGATGTGGCCTAGGTAGAAAGAACTTTGGAACTTGAGGGTCGAGATTACTATCAGCTCTGTTTAGAACCAACAAAAGAACATGGAAGAGTTGATTATAAAATCCGTGGAAAACCCCGATTTCCCTATAAAAACCGCGGAAAAGCATATCTCTGTTCCAATCCCGAAAGAGTTATTGATGGGCGATTCCATAAGATGCATCCGAGATATGAACACCGAGATACCGAAGCCGTCGATTAAGATTCCCACCAAAACGCTTATAAACCTAATTTTTCTTGCAAATATATTCCAGGGTAAATAAAATGTTAACCGCTAGTTATACAAATACAATAAGAAATGCCAACAATGAAAATAAGGAAATTTTCAAGCCGGCATTTTCAAGGACACCAGGAATAAAAAATGCCAACAAGAAAATCACCAAGGAAAGGAAGTTTACAATTTTGGCCAAGAAAACGGGCTAAAAAGTTTTTACCTAGAGTTAACTGGAACCACATTAATTCTAAATTATCCTCTGAGGCAAAAGGTTTGTCGGGCTTTATATGTTATAAGGCCGGGATGAAATCTGCTTATCTAACGGACAACACCGAAAAATCGATGACCGCCGGAAGGAAGATGACAATTCCCTGCACAATTCTTTCTTGCCCGCATATGAAGATTCTCTCTGTGCGATTCTATAAAGACCAACTTCCTATTTCTGACATATTAAACATTAATTCTCTCGACAAAGAACTTAAGAGAAAAATAAAAATTCCAAAAACTTATACTAAAAAAATTGAAGACGTGAAATCTGAAGATTACGATAATCTTTCTATCGTTGCTTATTCTGTTGTTAAAAGTTCTGGCCTGAAAAAAACTCCAGACATCGTTGAAATTGGCTTGGCTGGAAGTAAAGAAGATAAACTTAATTTTGTTAAAGAAAATTTGGTGAAAGAGTTGAGCGTTGTTGATTTTTTCCAAGATGGTGAACTAACTGATCTTCGAGGATTGACAAAAGGTAAAGGAACTCAGGGGCCGGTTAAGAGATTCGGTTTAAATCTAAAAGTTGCTAAATCGGAAAAAGGGCAGAGAAGGCCGGGAAGTCTTGGCCCATGGCATCCTGCAAGAGTTATTTTTAGAGTTCCAATGATGGGACAAATGGGTTTGAACACAAGAGTTATTTATAATAATAAAATAATTAATGTTGGAAAATCCGGAGAAAAAAATATTTTAGGTCTGAAAAATTTCGGAGACGTGAAAACGGATTATGTTGTCGTTGCTGGAAGCGTTCAAGGCCCTTCAAAAAGACAACTTGTTTTGACAAGAGCGATGAGACCGACTAAAGCCCAATTAAAAAAGAATTACGACTTTGTGGAGTTAAGATAATGACAGAAGATACATTAAAAGATTTGAAAGAAAAATTTGAAGCTGAGAAAAAGAAACTTGGTTTTAGTTCAAGCTTTGAAGAACTGGATGAAATATTCTACGTGAAAGATGCAATTATGGAAAAAGGTTTTGTTAGTGAAGAATTTTCTAGGCAACTTTGTGGAAGAATTGTTGAAACTTACCAGGGATGGGCAGCTTATTTACATAGTTTGATCATGCCGAATCCACAAAACTTGTTGAATATGGGCGAGAGTAAGATATTCAACAATGATGAGAAAACAAAAATTACAAACTTGATGAAAATCGCAATGGAAATTAGTAGCAGAAATAGCTGGATTGGTCTAGCTAAGGATGTTGGAGAAGAGAAAAATTTTATTGACGATTCTGTTAACGTATGGAAAGAAAAATTCGGGGAAGAATTAACAGAAATAATGAAAAAAGTTAACAAAGAATGGAAAGAAGAAGCGGACGAGGAGGTCGCAGAATAAAATGACAAAAATAGAAGTTTATGATTTGAATGGGAAAAAGAAATCTCAGGCAGAATTGCCTAAAGTCTTCTCTGCTCCTATAAAAGAAGAAATTGTTGCTAAGGTTCTTGAGACAATGAAAATTCAACAGCCCTATGGTCCGAATCCAATGGCAGGAAAAAACACAAGTGCAAGTGGACAACTTGTTCGTAGAAGACATGTTTGGAAAAGTGGTTATGGAAGAGGGGCAAGCAGAGTCCCGAGAAAAATAACCTCGAGAAAAGGTAGCCAATTTATATGGGAAGGTGCACAATCACCGAATACAAAAGGCGGTAGAAGAGCGCATCCTCCGATTCCAATCTCTCACATCAATATTAAAAGAATAAATAAAAAGGAAAAGGTACTTGCTCTTAAAAGTGCCTTGAGTGCAACTGCAGATTCGAAGATGGTGCAAGAAAAATATTCTTGTCTTGCAGATAAAAAAGTCGAGGGCGTTCCTTTTGTTATTGAGATGAAAAATTCTGTGAAGACTAAACAACTTGCTTCTGGAATGAAGAGTATGTTGGGAGATTTGTATTGCGTTGCTGAAAGGAAAAAATCTATCCGAGGGACAAAAGGAAAATCTAGGGGAAGGAAATACAAGAGATCGGCGGGAATGTTGATAGTTATTGGTAATGAGGAAATTTTGAAAACGAAATTATTCGAAGTTAAAAAAGCAAGGGAGCTTAATTTAACTGACTTGGCTTCTGGCGGGTTGGGAAGATTGGTTGTTTATACTGAAAAAGCAATTAAAGAGATAGGGGAGAATTTCAAATAAAATGGCTGAGAAAAAAGAAAAACCAAAAGTGAAGGAAAAGGTTGTAGAGAAAAAACCTGCGAGAAAAAAATTCATCCAGCTAAAACCCAGAGTAACTGAAAAAGCAATCATGATGCTTGAGTCTCAAAATACTCTTGGATTTGAAATTCCTAAAATTGTTAGTAAGGATGAATTGAAGGAAAAAGTTGAGGAAACTTTTGAAGTTAAAGTTGAAAATGTTCGGACACACATTCAGAAAGGAAAGAAATATGCTTACGTTAAATTAAAACCAGAGAACTTGGCTATTGATATTGCAACCAAGTTGGGAATGATATAAGATGGGAAAGAGAATAATCCAACAGGCTCGTGGAAAAGGAAGTTTTAGTTATAGAGTTCCTAAGAAATCTTTTATTTACAAAATGCAATTCCCAAGAAATCTTTCTGGGAAAGGAAAAATTGTTTTGTTATTGAATTCAAAGGCACATAGTGCTCCTTTGGCTAAGATCAAAGATTCCTCTGGAAATCTTTTTTACGTTCCTGCTGTTGAAGGAATCTATGAGGGACAAGAGATTGAATTTGGTGGGAAAAACAAAGGGGATATAACTGCTCTGAAAGATATCCCTGTGAAAACAAAGGTTTCAATGATTGAATCTCGTCCGGGCGATGGCGGAAAGTTTATAAAAACTGCTGGAAGTTTTTCAACGGTGAATAGAATTATCGAGGGAGATATTTTCCTTGTTATGCCCTCGAAAAAGGAGAAGAAATTCAAAGGAGTTTGCAGGGCAGTGATAGGAGAAATTGCTGGCGCGGGAAGATTGGACAAACCACTTATGAAAGCGGGGAAGCAACATCACATTAAAAAAGCTAAAAACAAACTATGGCCTAGGACGTCTGCATTGAAATTCAATGCGATTGATCACCCTTTCGGTTCTGGTCGTGGAAAGAATCCTAAACCAAAAATCGCGAAGAGAAATGCTCCTCCGGGGGCTAAAGTTGGCCTATTGAGACCAAGGAGGACCGGTAAGAAAAGATAAAATGGCAATTAATAAAATTAAAAATTTTAAATCCCCCATTTTCAGGGGAACGAAATAAAATGGCGGAATCAAAAAAAATAAAATCCGGAAAGAAAGAATTCGAATACAGAGGAATCTCTCTTGAAGAATTGAAAAAGTTAGATGTACGAGAATTTGCAAAGTATGTTAAGTCGAGAAAAAGAAGAACTCTTTTGAGACAATTCAGCGAGATCGAGGATTTTCTTACTAGAGCAAGAAAAAAGATCGAAAAGAATAAACCGATTAGAACACATAAAAGACACATCATTATCGTCCCTGAGATGGTTGGAATGAAACTACACGTTCACAATGGAAGAAAATTCGAGCCTTTCGAGGTTGTTGTTGAAATGCTCGGGCATCGATTTGGAGAATTTTCACTTACAAGATCATTAGTAAAGCACGGCGCTGCAGGTGTTGGTGCAACTAAAGGAAGTAAAGCTTTGAGTAAAGCATAAAAACAAAATGCCGAATACAGAAAAACCACAAGGAAAAACTGAACAGAAGAAAAATGCAGTTGGACCTGGAAAAGAAAAGAAAAAAATGCCGACGCCAAAGGCAGGGGATGCTCCTAAAGACAAAAAGGAAGATAAGAAAGTTGAAGAAAAAGATAAAAAGAAAGTTATTACCAAACCTAAAGTTCAAAAAACATCTGCTATAGTTGATGCTAAAAGTATTCCGATTTCAAACAAGACCGGAAAGGGAATTTGTAAATTCATAAAAGGCAAATCAATTGAGAAAGCTATTGCAGATCTTGAGCAAGTTATATTGTTAAAAAAACCGGTTCCTTTGACTGGAGAAATTCCCCATCGGCACGGGAAAGGAATCTCAAGTGGGAGATTTCCAATTAACGCAAGCAAGGAGTTCATAGTCTTATTGAAAGGTTTAAGAGGCAATGTTGCAGTTAATGAATTGCAAGACCCAGTAATTATCTCGGAAGCGATAATCAATAAAGCTCAAAGACCTTTCGGAAAATTCGGAAGAGTGAAAAGAAAAAGGGCGCACGTGAAATTAATTGCAAGATCAAAACTAAATAAAAAGAAAAGCAGTGAGGAGAAAAAATAATATGGAAGAAAGAAATGTTGTAAAATTTAAGAAAGAAGAATTCGCTATGAAGAATTATATCAAAACTAATTTGGGAAAGGGTAAAGTTAGCAGGGTAAGAATAGAATACACTCCTGTTGGAGAAAAAGTTATTATATCTACAGCAAAACCCGGATTGGTTATCGGCCGAGGCGGAGAAACAATCAATGAACTAACTCAAGTTTTGAAAAGAGTTTTCCATTTCGAAAATGTTCACATAGAAATCGATGAGATAAAAGTTCAAGAATTGGATGCGCAGCTCATGGCAGATGAAATTGCCCTGAGTCTTGAGAGATTTGGCCCAATTAGATTTAAAGTTATTGCATATAAAACTTTGCAAAGAATCGTTGAAGCTGGAGCTTTGGGAGTAGAACTTCGATTGAATGGAAAACTTCCTAGTTCAAGAGCAAAGTCGTGGAGATTCGCTCAAGGATACCTAAAGAAAACTGGGGAAAGCGCGAATGTTGTTGATGTTGCACATTCTACGGCTCAAACAAAACCGGGAACTGTCGGAATCAAAGTTAGTATATTAAGGCCAGATGCAAAATTGAAGGATAGAATCCCTCTTGATGACGAACTTTTTGAGAAACTTAATAAAAATGTTGAAGGGATGAAAAATGAAGAAACTCCTGCAAAGAAAAAGAAGAAAACAAAAAGGAAGGCTGAAAAATGAAAATCGCAGATATAAAAAAAATGGACGCAAAGGAAAGGGAAAAGAAATTTAAAGAATTAGAAATGGAATTGATTAAGTCCAATGTAAGTTCAGCTAAAGGTAGCGGAAGTGGGAAGACAAAAGAAATTAAAAAAACTATCGCAAAGATACTCACATTCAATAAATGAATATGGAAATATGCCCAAAGTGTGGCTTGCCACAGCAAGCATGTGTTTGTGAACAAATCGCAAAAGGTTCACAAAAGATACAAGTGACAACAGACCGTAAGCGATACGGTAAGATAGTTACTGTTGTTACAGGCTTCGACCAAGGAGTCGACATCAAGCAAACAGCTAAGGACCTGAAAAACAAGCTGGCTTGTGGAGGGACTTTCTACCCCGAAGGCGGGAAGATTGAACTTCAAGGAGACCACAAAGGAAAGATAAAAGGTCTCTTGGTCGAGATGGGATTCGGCGAAGAATCTATCGAAGCATGAAAAGAATTTCCTTCAGGAAATTCTTATACATTACCCCCTTCGCCGCACCCAGGCTCAGAGGGTAATAAACACACACAAAAACAAAATGGAAAAGAAAAAAACAGGAGCAAAAGTGGAAAAGAAAGAAAACACAAAGGTAGCTAAAGCTGAAATGAAAAAATGCGAAGATCCTAAATGTCCTTTCCACGGAAATTTGAAAGCGCGAGGAAGAATCTTCCAAGGAAAAGTTATTAGAAAACATCCAAAGAAAATAACAATTGAATTTGATAGAGATGTTTACGTGAAAAAATATGAAAGATTCTCAAAATCAAGGACCAAAATTCACGCAAGACTTCCAGACTGTATGGCAGACCAGATTAATATTGGAGACCACATCAAGATACAAGAATGTCGTCCATTAAGTAAGATTATACATTTTGTAGTTATTGAAAAAGTTAAAGACGCTGAAAAAGTAAATACTGGCGAGGATAAACAATGAAAGCAGTAAGTGCAAGAACAACAGCTGGATTAAATATCGGGGCTAAGATGGTCTCAAGTGATAATAGTGGGGCTAAGATAGTAAAAATAACTGGAATTAAAAAAGGTAAGGGAAAGAAAGGCCAACAAAATCGTGCGAAGATTGGCGATTGGGTTAAAGTCTCTGTGAAGAAAGGAATTCCAGATATGAAAGGGAAAGTTTTTGATGCGGTTGTTATAAGACAGAAAAAATCTTTCAGAAGATTGACTGGAGAAAGAATAGCCTTCCAGGATAATGCTGTGGCTATATTGAAAGACGAAAAAGGTAATCCGAAAGGAACACAAATTAAAGGAGCAATCGCGAGAGAGATCATGGAAAGATGGCCTCAAGTTGCAAAGATTGCATCAATAGTATACTAAAATGAATAGAGCATATCAACTACTAAAATTGGCAGGGTCCGCTTTAAATAGGGAAGCTTATGGATTAGCAAGAAAGTTATTTTTAGAATCTCGGGAACTGGATACGCTCGGGGTTTCTCGTCTTGCAACAACCCAAGGATTAGAGTGGGTTGAAAATGAATTAAAACAACGATCATCCACAGCATAAAATGAAAAAGAAATTTTCAAAACACTGGAAAGCGAGTAAACAACCTCGGAAACAGAGGAAATATCTAGCTAATGCCCCATTACATATTAAAAGAAAGTTCCTTAGTGTGAACCTTGTAAAAACTCTCAGAGAAAAACACAAAACGAGAAACGTTCCAGTTAGAAAAGGTGACAAGGTTAAAGTTATGCGTGGAAGTTACAAAGGAAAATCTGGAAAGGTTGTTGAAGTTAAAATAAAGCTGGGGAAAATTTATATGGAAAATGTTCAAAGGAAAAAACTTGATGGTTCAAGTGTGAATGTTCCTATTAAAGCTTCAAACTTGCAGATACTAGAACTGAACACTGAGGATAAAAAAAGAAAATTGGGGAAAAGGGAAGAAGTTAAAAAGGAAACCCAAAAGGAATTAAATAAGGAAATTAAGAAGAAATAAAATGGCACATTTAAAAAGACAAAAAGTTCCGAAAATCTGGCCGCTTCATAGAAAGGGTAATACTTTTGTAGTTAGGCCCAAAGGGAGCATCGAGAAAGGAATTCCTTTGCTTGTTGGTTTAAGAGATATGCTGGTGGTTGCGAAGACTAAAAAGGAAGTTAAGAAAGCGATTTCTGAAGGAAATATTTTGATAAATAAAAGAAAAGCAAGAGACGTGCGGGAAGCTCTAACTCTCTTCGATAATGTCAGTTTGGTTCCTGTGAAAAAATCATATAAATTAGTTATTTTAGAATCTGGAAGATTTGGTTTTGAAGAGATCAAAGATGCCGAGGCCGGTAAAAAGATTGCTAAGGTCATTGATAAAAAGATCTTGAAAGGGAAAAAAATCCAGATTAATTTGGAAGATGGAAGAAACTATCTCCTGGATTCAAAAGAAAAATATAACATCGGAGATTCTGCTGTGATTGATGTTGAAAAAAAGAAAATTGAAGAATATCTTCCTATGGATAAAGGCTCAAAAGTCTTGGTCTTTGAGGGAAAACATACCGGCAAAACAGGAGAGATAAAAGCCATAGAAAAAGATAGAAAAATGGTAATGGTAAAAATAGCAGAAAAGGAAGTTGAAGTCTTAATTAAACAGGTTATAGTTATAAAATAAAATGGCTGAAGAAATAAAGAAATCCGCAAAAGAAATCAAAGAAAATATTATGAGAACAATAAAGATAGATAAAGTTGTATTAAGCATGGGTGCTAACGGAGAAGAGTTGGACAAGGCTGTTGCCTTACTTAAATTGATAACAAATAGGACTCCGATGAAAACGAGATCAACAAAAAGGATTCCTTCTCTTGGAGTTAGGCCAGGGCTTGAAATTGGGGCTGTTGTAACAATAAGGAAGGATCCCGAGGATATTTTGCGTAAATTGTTAGGTGCTAAAGATAATCTCCTGAAAGAAAAGCAAATTGTTGCAGACCATTTTTCATTTGGAATCGCAGAGTATATCGAGATTGCCGGAATGGAATATCAAAGAGATATTGGAATCATGGGATTAGATGTAACAGTCGTTTTCAAAAGAAGTGGGAGAAGAGTAAAACTCAAAAAGATAAAGCGTGGGAAATTTTCAAAGAGGCAATCTGTCTCTAAAGAAGAAATAATTAAATTTATGGAAGACAATTTCGAAACGGAGTTCGCTTAAAATGACTGCAAGTGATTGGAAAAAGATTTTGAAGCAACTTGGGAAGAAGCCAGCGATAAGAGAGAAGTTTTTGAAGCATTGCAGACCAAAGAAAAGAAAGTTCGGTGTGGCTGCTCAAAAATGCGAACGGTGCGGAAGATTCGGGGCGCGTGTTTCAAGTTACGGATTAAATTTATGCCGTCATTGTTTCAGAGAAATCGCTGAAGAGATTGGATTTAAAAAATATTCATAATTAAATAAGGAGAAAAAATAAAAATGTCACATGATGTCGTTGCTGATGGGTTGAATATGATAAAAAATGCCAACAGAGCTAGAAAGGAATCTGTAAAAATTACCCTCATCTCAAACTTACTTATAGAAGTCTTGAAGATTATGAAACAGAAAGGTGCTGTTAAAAGATATAAAATAAATCCCCAGGAAAAATCTGTAGAAGTTGTAATCGGTGATTTGAAAGATTGTAAATCGGTGAAACCAAGATTTAAAGTTAGCAAAGAACAAATTGAAAATTACAGAAGAAGATATCTTCCTGCAAGAAACCTTGGGACTTTGGTAGTCTCAACAAGTAAAGGTTTGATGACGCACGAAGAAGCTCAACAAGAAAATATCGGGGGATGCTTAATAGCTTACTTTTACTGATGAAAAAATTAAAAATTTTATGCATTTTCCAAAAGGGAGATTTTTTATAAAATGAAACAGAAATTATTCACAGAAGTTGAAATTCCTGGAGGCGTTGAAGTTTCTATAGAAGGAAATCTTGTAAGTGTTAAAGGCCCTGAAGGGGAAAACAAGAAAGAATTTAATTTCGGAAAGTTAAAGATTGAGAAAAAAGATTCAAAAATAGAAATTGGCTGTGATAGGGCCACAAAACGAGAAAAGAAAATGATGAATACTATTATTGCACACCTAAAAAATATGTTTGGAGGGGTTCAGGAAAAGTATGAATACAAATTGAAAATATGCTTCAACCATTTTCCTATTACCGTAAAAGCCGAGGGCAAAAAAATTGGTATAAGCAATTTCTTGGGAGAGAAAGTCGCGAGAGAATCAACAATTAATGAGAATGCTGAAGTTGACATTCAAAAAGAAATCATAATCGTCACCTCTGTTGATAAAGAGGCCGCAGGCCAAACAGCTGCAAATTTGGAGATTGCCACTAAAATCCGCGGTAAAGATAGAAGGGTCTTTCAGGATGGTATTTTCATAACACACAAACCTTCGGGGGAAATATAAAATGGCTAGAATAAAATTTTTACGTAGAGATATTAAATTGAAGAAATTCAAGAGAAAGAAAAATCAGAAATGGAATGCACCGAAAGGAAGACATAACAAAATGAAGGACAAGCAAAAAGGTAAACCAAGAGTTGTAAGTATTGGATATGGTAATTCAAAAGATAAACGTGGAAAGGTTGATGGAAAAGAACTTTTTATGATTAAGAATGTTTCTGATCTGGGAAAGATTGGAACAGGGCAAGTTGGATTCATCGGGAAAGTTGGTGGAAAGAAAAAATTAGAGATTGTTAAAGAAGCGGAGAAGCAAGGAATAAAATTGAAGAACTCAAAGATAAATAAAAACTTGAAAATTCCGGAAGTGAAAAAGGAAGAAAAAGTTAAAGGAGATAAAAAATGAATTTGCGTAAAAAACGAGAACTAGCTGCAAGAACTCTTGGTGTTGGAAAAGAAAAACTTGTTTTTACTAGATCGAGACTTGAAGAAATTAAAGAAGCTATTACGAAACAGGACATAAAAGATCTTGTCCAGGAAGGGGCTATAAGAATTAAGCCGCCTAAGGGCCGTAGAAAAACTGTGAAGAGAAAGAGAAGAAGGGGACCCGGAAAGATTAAAAAGACAGTAAGGAACAGAAAAAAAGGGTATGTTATAATAACGAGAAAATTAAGAAGTTATGCTAAAGAAATGGAAAACCAGGGACTTGTGTCAAGAGAACAAGTTAGAGAAATTCGGAAAAATATTCGGAACAGGGGATTCAAGACTAAAGCACATTTGAAAGAACACATAGGCGGATTGAATAAACAATGAAAAGCAATAAAATTGAAAATTTTGGGCTTTCCATTTTAAAACACAAAAGAAAATGAAAAGAATACAAAAACGAAGAAGACGAGAAAATAGGACCGGCTATAAGAAAAGATTAGATCTTTTGAAGAGCGAGAGGCCTAGAGTAGTTTTTAGGCTTACAAACAAGCAAGCTATTTCGCAGTATGTGACAAGTTCTAATGCGCAAGATAAAGTTGAGATTTCTTTAAACTCTCAAGAGCTTATGAAGTATGGGTGGCCAAAAGAATTTGCAGGTAGTTTGAAATCAATTACTGCTTGCTATCTAACAGGATACTTGATGGGAAAGAAGATATTGAAAGAAAATCCTATTTTGGATTTCGGGATGTTGAGAATGTTGCACAAGGCAAGGCCGTATGCTTTTATTAAAGGTTTAATAGATGCTGGAGTAAAGATCCCCTGTAAAGAAGAAGCTTTTCCTGAAGAAGAAAGAATAAAAGGTAAAAGTATGAAAAAAGATTTTTCGGCGGAGTTTGAAAAAATTAAATCAGAGATAGATTCAAAAGAAAAATAAAATGACAGAAAAAACAAATAAACCTGAAGAAGAATTAAAGAAAACTGTAGAAGCTCAAGGAACTGTTTCTGAAAAAGCTGTAGCTGAAAAAGCGAAAGATGCTGAGAAGGTAAGTGAGGAAATGATCAAAACTGAGAACGAGAAAGAAGAAGTTGAAACTGAAGCAGAAAAGAAAAAGAAGATTGCAGAAAAAGAAGTGAAGGAAAAAGTTGATGAGAAATCAGATAATGTTAGAGGGAAACCTTTCAAAAGAAAAAGCAGAGAAGAGCGGGACGCTGAAGATCGTCAACAGCATTTATTGAAATGGGATCCGAAAACAAAACTTGGAAGAGACGTGAAAGAAGGAAAGGTAAAAGATTTTGATCAAATTTTGGAAGAGAAGAAAAAGATTCTTGAGGATGAAGTTATTGATCTTTTATTGAATGTTAAATCTGATTTAATCTCTGTTGGACAATCGAAAGGAAAGTTCGGCGGCGGTAAAAGAAGGGCTTGGAGACAAACCCAGAAAAAAACTAAAGAGGGAAATGTTCCAACTTTTTCAGCTTATGCTGTTGCAGGCGATGGTGAAGGGCATATTGGGGTTGGACAAGGAGAAGCCCAAGAAACTCTCCCCGCCAGAGATAAAGCAATAAGAAAAGCTAAGCTAAATATTAAAAAAATAAATCGGGGATGCGCATCTTTTGATTGTTCATGTTCAGAGCCGCACACTGTTCCTTTTAAAGTTACAGGAAAATGTGGAAGTGTTAAGCTTACATTAATTCCGGCACCGCAAGGAACAGGGTTGGTTGTTGGTGGAGAGTTAAAAAAGATTTTGCAACTTGCAGGAATAAAAGATATTTATTCTAAGTCCGAGGGTAAAACAAGAACAACCTTTAATTTGATTAAGGCATGTATGAATGCTCTTGAGAAAACGAATGACGACAATTTAAAGATTAAAAAGGTAGATGGGGGCGAAGAATAAAATGGTTGACAAAATTGCAGTAATAAGAATCGCTGGGCAAGTGAATTTGAGGGATGAGACTAAAGAAACTCTCAAAAGATTGAGATTAAAAAAGAAATATACCTGTTTGATTATTCCGGGGGATCACGATGAGCTTTTAGGAATGATAAAAAATGTAAAAGACAGAGTTGCGTTTGGAAGAATTAATGAAGAAACATTGAAAAAACTTGAGGAAGCTCGAGGGAATACTAAAACGCAGAATAAGACTAAGACCCTTTCTGTTTACAGATTGCACCCTCCAAGAGGCGGAATCGAAACAAAGCATCATTTTCCCAAAGGAGTTCTAGGAAACAACAAGGAAGAGATAAATAAATTGATCGAGAGGATGTTGTAGGATGCCCTTAAAAAAATCTAAGAAAACAAAGAAAGTGAAAAAAATGCATGGGAAAGGAAGAGGAACTCATGGAACAGGTTCAAGAAAGAATAAAAGGAAATCTGGGAACCGTGGCGGATGTGGAATGGCTGGAACTGGAAAACGAGCAGACCATAGAAAAACATGGGTTACAATGATGTATGGACATGATTATTTTGGAAAAGCAGGAATAACTTCACGAGGGACAAAGAGAGATAAAAGAAACAGAATCAATTTGATGGCGATAAAAGAAAAGTTTTTCAAGAAAGACGGGGACAAAATAGAATTGAAGAGCTTTAAGATTCTTTCAGAAGGCGAAGGTTTCAAAGCAACTATCATTGCTCAAGCAGCTTCTAAAAACGCTATCGAGAAAATGAAAAAAGCTGGTGGCGAGATTCAAGTTCCTAAGATTGTTGCACCGCTCGGTGTACCCCAAAGTACGGAATTCGGGGGCAAGAAAGAAGTGAAGGGCGAAGGTGGAAAGAATTCTAAGGAGAAGAAGGATTCTAAGGAAAAGCCGAGTGAGGTTAAAGTTGAGAAGAAGGAAGTTAAGGCCAAGGTTGTCAAAAAGATAAAACCTGAAGAAGCTAAAAAAGAATAATCACCCCGCATAAACTTTAAAAACCAATTTCTTCTCAATAAAACATGTCATTAAGAAGCATATTCAATTTTATCCCCGAGGTGCGGAAACCCGAGGAAAAGAAAGTTAGTTTTAACGTTAAACTTAAATGGACAATTATAATCCTTGCTTCTTTTTTTATACTAGCCAACATCCCTCTTTTCGGTTTGTCTAACAACGCTCTTGAGCGATTCAAATATCTTGCGATCATACTTGGTACTCAATTCGGAAGTATTATCTCATTGGGTATTGGGCCGATCGTAATGGCTTCGATTATTCTGCAATTATTGACGGGAAGTGGGATTATTAATATTGATCAGTCAACAGCAGAAGGAAAGAAATTTTTTCAGGGGATCCAAAAGTTATTAGTTTTCTTTTTCATCATATTCGAGGCAATTATTTACGTTATGCTTCAAGGGCTTCAGGCATTGCCTGGCTTGGGCTGGCTTGTTATAATTCAACTTATCTTGGGTGGTCTGGCTATTTTCTATATGGACGATCTTGTGCAAAAATGGGGTTTCGGTTCGGGAGTTAGTTTGTTCATCGCGGCAGGTGTTTCATGGAGATTAATAACCCAGGCGTTCCAATTTGTGAACCAGCAAGGACAAAATTGTTTATTGAATTTCTCTGGAACTGGTGCTGTTGCTTGTCCGGGTAGGGTTTTATCTTTAATGCAAGAACTGATCTTGCAACATCCTATAGAAGTTGTTTCAGCAGCAGCAGCAATTGTTGCAACGATTGTCATCTTTTTGGCTGTTGTTTGGGCACAATCATTGAAGGTTGAAATCCCCTTGAGTTTTGGAAGTGGAATGTATAGTAATAGGGGAATTAGAAAAGGTTATGGTGTTAAATGGCCCTTGTCATTTTTCTATGCTGGAGTTATTCCGGTTATTTTAACGGCCGCCTTAATCGCAAATGTTCAATTGTTTGGGGGGATGGTAGAAAATGCGGCTGCACCTTGTATCAATCCGGTTGTTAATTCAACGCTTGTAGAAAGCGCTTGTACTGGCGGAGCGAGAGTTGCTTCATGGTTTACTTTCTTAGGGAGTTTTTCTCAAGGGCAGGCAGTTTCAGGACTTGCGTTTTGGATGGGCTCGACAAATCTTCTTGAGCTGATAATTCGTGGGGGCGTTCTTCCCAAATTTATTTTCCAGGGGCTGACGCACATATTGTTTTTTATGATCTTATCTACAATTTTTGCTGTGTTCTGGGTGAAAACTTCGGGACAAGATTCAAAAAGCCAGGCAGAAAAAATTGCGGCTTCGGGATTGCAAGTTGCAGGCTTTAGACAAGACATAAGGATTTTAGAAAGTATATTGGATAGGTATGTAATGCCCTTGACGATTATGGGTGGTGCTACCATTGGTTTGCTCGCAGCCTCTACAGATTTGCTTGGAGCATTGGTATCTGGAACAGCCATCCTATTAGTAATTATGATTATGTTCCAGCTCTATCAAAGTATTGCGCAACAACACATGACCGATATGAATCCTGCGTTCAGGAAATTTATGGGTGGTTAATCATTTATCACATAAATCCTTAAATAGTCTTCAAAATTAATTTTCTCATGGCATACGGAATTAGATGTAAAAATTGTGGATTACAAGAAACTCCACACGTAGAGAGCGTGGATCCAGGTTTAGTAAATGATGATGACTTCAAGGACTTAGATCATTGTATTGAAAAGTTGGGGGGATATGAACCAGAAGACCCTGTTTCTGAAGCGATTGCTTATTTAGATGAATATGGTTAGAGGAAAAGTTGGTCGGAGCTGGGTAGTAAATGAAGAAGGGGACTCAATCTCAACAAGTCTTGAACTCCCAGGAGAAGGGAGAATAAAAGGATATATTCAAGACCACCGGGAAAAGGTTGGAGAGGAGATTAGAAAAACAAAGGATTCGGAATTATTAAGAGCACTAGAGAGCGTTTGTCCTTCAAAAGTTCCTGCTTAATCTCAAAAAAGTTACCTTTAAAAACTTCCCTAATCTTTTTTCCGTATGGAAAAAGAAGGCAGTATGCATAAATTTATGTTTTGGATGGTGGGTTTTTCTTTAGTTGGTTTTGCAATTATTGGGTTGTGGAATAACATTCCTATAATCAAATCTTCAGTCCATTCTGTTTTAGATCCCAGCCTTGGAACCTTGCTTAACTGGAATGTTACTTTAGGTATGTTAATTGTTGTTTTAGGATTGACAATTATTATGACTCTTGTTCAAAAATATGGGACGGACCAAGAAACAATTAGGGAGCTGAAAAAAGATCAGAAAGAAGTTCAGAAAGAGATGCAGAAATATAAAGAAGATCCTCAGAAAATGATGGAGATTCAGAAATCTCTTATGCCAACGACGTTTAAGTTGATGGAACTTTCAATGAGGGGAACAATTATTACTCTAATTCCGTTTATTCTTTTATTCAGATGGTTCTGGGATTATTTTGAAGTTATTCCGGAGTTTAGATTCTTCGGATTTCTGAGTTGGTTCTGGTTTTATCTAATCTTCTCAATTGTGTTTTCAAGTATATTGAGAAAGGTTATGGATGTTGCTTGAAAAGGCTCTGACTTGCTTCGCAAGAATTAACTGATAAAGCCTGTGAGATTTGTTCTAGAATTTTGTAATGAAGAAACTATTCTGGAAAATTTTGATTTCCAAAACTCTTAAAAACCTATTAATTCTCAAATTTTCATGGCTGAAGAGAAACAAATAGATCAACAAGAACTTATGATGAAGTTTGCGATGTTCGAGCAAGAGATTAAACAGTTACAAGAACAACAACAAGCTGTTGAACAAGGCATGCAGGAAATTATGGCAGTAAATTTTGGTCTTGATGACTTGGTTGGAAAGAAGGGAAAAGAAATTCTTGCTCCGATTGGCCGTGGGATTTATGCTAAGGCAGAATTGAAATCTGAAGACTTGCTTGTCGACATTGGAGAAAAGAAATTTGTTTCCAAATCTATTCCAGATGCTAAAAAATTGATTGAAAGCCAGATTAAAAAGTTGCAAGATGTTAAAAAGCAACTTGATGAAACTCTTGAAGAAAAAAGTCAAGAAGTTCAGAAAATGATTGAAGGTGTGCAAGGTTCTGCGTGATTATCACTTTCCAACTTTATTCAAAAAATTGTCATAACTTTGTAAACCAAATTCTGTTACAATTCCTTTTAGGTATTTTTTTGGAACAAATTCAAAAGCCGGATTTTGGATCTTAATATCCTTGGGGGCCTGGTCCCAAACCTCGTTTAGTTCCCTATTTTCCATCGGAATGTTTTTCTTTTTTGAATGTTTCCAGCTATCGGCAATTATGTAAACGGGGATTTTGTTTTGTTTTGCAAGAATTGCAATTGTTTCACTTCCTACTTTGTTTATTATTCCTTTGCTCGTTAAAGCGTCGGCTCCGAGGAAGACTTTGTCGACGGCTTTTGTTCCTTGTTCCTTGCTTAAAGCAATCCCGACGGCAGAGTCAACAAATTGCGTCACTGAAATCCCTGCGTTCTTCAATTCTTTTGCGGTCTTTCTTCCCTGAAACAGGGGCCGGGTTTCGGTATTATAGACTGAGAATTTTTTCTTTTTTCTTTTTGCATTGATTAACGCATTAACGACATTTGTCGAATGGCAATGTGTGAAGAGAATGTCTTCTGATTTTATTAGTTTTAAAACTGAAAGGTTTATTTTTTCTTGGCTAGAAGAGAAATGTTTTAATATTTCATTTTTTGTCTTTCCTTTTTCTGCCAAATCCAAAACATTTTCCATCATCGGTTCTGTCGGACGAAGCTTCAAGAGTTTTTTCTTGGATTTTTTTTTCGGGATTAAACAATATGCTTTCAAGGCAGCGAGAGCGATGTTTCTGGCGCCCTGGATTTTCACTTTCTTTATGTCCTTAGAGATTCTTTTGAATTCCCTCTTCTTTTTTAACGAACTAAAAACACTCATAGGTATATTAGATTAAGAAGGTTTAAAAAATCTATTTTTTTAGTAATTTCATGTTAGAGATGTTGATTAAGCCTAAATCTGGTGAGAAGCGGCCGTGGAAGATGTTTTTTATTGGTTTGCTTTATGCGTCGTTGGCGATTATCCTTGTGCATTTCTTATTCTCAAATGATCCTGCGCTTTCAAAAGCCTCTGGTATGACTGTTATTGCGTTCTGTATAATGTTCACTTTGCCGTTCATGTATTATATTATTAAGATTGAAGAAAAAGAAGACGAGGAGATAGAGGGAGTTTTTAGGGTTTGGCAAGCGCATAAAGATGCTTTGTTTGCATTTATGTGGTTATTCTTGGGATTTGTTGTTGCTTTTGCTTTCTGGAATATCTTTCTACAAAATCCAGATCTACTAAACTTCCAGGTTGAGACCTATTGTTATATTAATCAGCCCGGCAATGTCCAAGGTTGCGTTAATGAATATAGTATTGGAAGTGATATAACAAGAGTTACTGGGGGTGCTGCAGGAAGCGTCGCAAGGTTTTTGTCTATCCTTGAGAATAATGTTTATGTGATGATATTTACTTTAGTCTTCTCTTTAATCTTTGGGGCGGGGGCAATCTTTATCTTGGCCTGGAATGCTTCTGTTATCGCGGCTGCCATCGGCATATTTACCCAACATCGGCTCTCAGAGATTCCTTTGGGAATTGCTAGATATATGATTCATGGTTTTCCAGAAATTGCGGCCTATTTTATAACTGCTTTAGCTGGGGGCATGTTCGGCGTTGGTTTCATAAGACACGGATTTAGGGATCAAAAATTCTTGAAGGTTGTTCAAAATGTCATAATCCTCCTTTTTATTTCGATAGTTATTTTAGTCATAGCAGCCCTTATAGAAGTGTATATAACCCCAAGATTATTCTAGAGGAATATTTAAATATCTCTCATTCGGGTGAATCTTATGGTATTTCAACAACCTTTGATAATATTAAGTTTCGTTATTAGTTTTTTAGTTGCATTAGTTGGAACTTTCTTTTGGATTAAAAAAATGAAGGAAAGGGATTTTTTGTGGGAAGATATGAACAAGCCAGGATATCCTCGAGAAGTTCCGGGTTCGGGAGGGATGGTCGTAATACTTGGTTTCTTGTTAGGGGTGTTGTATTATGTTGCTATCAGAAGTTTTATCTTCAATGTGAATGACGGAATTTCTGTTAAAATATTTGCCTTGCTTAATGTTCTTCTCATTTTGGCATTGGTTGGTTTAGTTGACGATTTTTTCCAGATTAAAAAGGCTTTTGGGGGGACAGTCCATGTGGAGGGTTTATCTACTCGATTTAGAATTATTGCTGCACTACTTGCTGCGATTCCCTTGATTGTTATTAATGCGGGAGTCTCAACCCTTGCAATCCCTTTTTTAGGGAATGTTAACTTTGGGGGGGTGTATCCTTTAATTTTAATTCCTATAGGAATCGCGGGTTCGACAATTGTTTATAATTTCTTGGCAGGGTTTGACGGATTGGAAGCGGGACAGGGAATCTTGATTTTGGGCTTTTTGAGTTATATTGCATATTCATCTGGAAATAGCTGGTTAGCTATTGTTGGGTTGTCGATGGTTGCTTCTCTTTTTGGGTTTTGGCTTTTTAATAAATTCCCAACAACAATTCTTCCGGGGGACTCTCTTACATGGGGAGTTGGCGCTTTAATTGCATGTATGGCCATTTTGGGAAACTTTGAAAAAATTGCTTTAATTGTTTTTATCCCATATATTATTGAATTTTATTTAAAGGCTATTCGTGGCAAGTTTAAATATTATTCATTCGGTTTACCGAATGAAGATGGAAGTTTAGAAGTCCCTTATGAAAAAATCTACGGATTAACTCACTTTGCTATTTTTTGTTTGAAAAAAATAAAACCTTCGAAAAAAGTCTATAAACAAGATGTTGTCTGGTTTATACATGGAATACAGCTTATTTTCATATTGATTGCTTGGGCCGTATTTTTATAAGACCTTCTGCCTGAAAATAAAACATTTTTTAAATGCCTAATACCAAAATAGAACATGGCCAATATACAAAAAACTGTTGAAAGTTTAAGCCCTAATGAGAGAAAGATCTTGCCTTATCTGGAAGACTCCTTACAAAATATCTGCAAGAAATCCAATCTGGATAAAATTTCTGTTTTAAGATCTTTAGAATATCTTCAGAATAAAAAAATAATCTTTTTAGGGGCTGAAAAAAAGAAAATAATAAGGCTTGATGTGAATGGGATCCTGTACAAAAAAAAGGGTCTTCCTGAAAGACGCTTGTTAAATTTGCTTGAGGATAAAAGAGTCTTGAGCTTACAGGATGCCAGAAGTCTTTCAAAATTGAGTGACAATGAATTCAAAGCTTCTCTTGGAGTTTTAAAATCTAAGGCTATGGCTGAGCTTAAAAACGGAAAACTAATCTTAAATGCAAATCCCAAAGAGATTGGAAAAAAGAACCTTGAAGAAGTTTTGATCGAACAACTCCCTCTCGAGATTGAGAAATTGCTCCCAGAACAAGAATTTGCTTTGAAGTCTCTACAAAAACGGAAAAAGATTATAGAACTAATCGAGCAAACAAGCCACAATATTGAAATCACGGAAATGGGAAAACAATTAATAGATTATTTCGGAAAAACGAAACAAACAGAAATGCTAGAACAGATAACTCCTGAACTTTTGAAATCTGAAAAGAATTGGAAAAATAAAAAATTCCGTCGATATGACCTGACTAGCCCTGTCCCGGAAGTTTCCGGAGGAAAAAGACATTTTGTTAATCAATCTCTTGATTATGCTAGGAAAATTTGGACCGAACTTGGTTTTCAAGAAATGCCTGGGCCAATTGTTCAAAGTAGCTTCTGGGTTTTTGATGCACTTTTTACTGCACAAGATCACCCTGTTCGAGAGATGCAAGATACTTTTTTTCTTGATCATGTAAGTGAACTTCCAGATAAAAAACTTGTTGAAACTGTAAAGTCAACTCATGAAGAAGGTGTTGATGGGAGCAAAGGTTGGCAATATTCTTGGGATGAAGAAGAGTCAAAAAAATCTGTTTTGAGAACCCATACAACTTGCCTGTCGGCTATGAAACTTTTCGAGCTTTCAAAACTTAAGGATGAAGAAAAACGAGGGAAATTTTTCTCATTAGGAAGAAATTTTAGAAATGAAACTATTGATTGGAGCCATGGTTTTGAATTTTATCAAACAGAAGGGATGGTTGTCGACGAAAATGTTAACTTTCAACATCTATTGGGCTATCTAAAACAATTTTACAAAAAAATGGGTTTTGAAAAGATAAGATTTTCTCCGGCCTACTTTCCTTATACTGAACCAAGTGTTGAAATTTCTGTTTGGCATCCTGAAAAGAAGGTCTGGCTTGAATTGGGTGGGGCCGGAATATTTCGCCCGGAGATTACAATTCCTCTTTTAGGAAAGAAGATTCCGGTTTTAGCATGGGGACAAGGTTTTGATAGAATCATAATGGATTACTACAAAACGCAAGACCTAAGAGAACTTTACAAAAACAATATAACTAAATTGCGAGAGAAAAAGTTTTGGATAAAATAAAATGGCAAACATAAAATTTTCAAAAAGTCAATTTGAAAGAGAAGTCGGAAAACTAAACAAAGAGATGGAAGAAAAGATAGCTTTGTTTGGAACCCCTCTTGAATTTGTTACAGATGAAGAAATAGAATTAGAAATTTTCCCTAACCGCCCAGATTTACTCTCATATCAAGGATTTAAAAGATCTTTTTTAAATTTTATAGGAAAATCAAAGGGGATAAAGAATTACAAAATCAATAAGCCTGAAAAAGATTACGAAGTGAAAGTTGATTCTTCGTTGAAAGATATTCGGCCTTTCACTGCTTGCGCAATTGTGAAGAATCTTAAACTTGATGATGAAAAGATAAAGGAAATGGTTGATCTCCAAGAAAAACTCCATGGGACCCTTGGAAGAAATAGAAAGAAAGTTGCGATTGGGATTTATCCCTTGGAGAAAATAGAAATGCCAATCGTCTTTAAAGCCCTTGAACCGGATAAGATTAAATTTCAACCACTAGAATCTGAAAGAGAAATGACTGGGTTGCAAATATTACAAAGGCATCCTGCTGGAAGGGAATATGCCCATCTGCTTGCGGGTAAATCCAAGTTTCCAGTTTTTGTAGATGCAAAACAAAACGTTCTGAGTATGCCCCCAATAATAAATTCCCATCTTACTGGAAAGATTACAGAAAAGACAAAAGAAGTTTTTATCGAATGCTCTGGTTTTGACTTTAATACTCTGCAAAAATGCTTGAATATAATTATCACCACTCTCGCTGACCTTGGAGGAAAAATATATCAAATAAACCTGAAACTCCCTGGACAAAGTATCGGAAACCAAGTGACTCCTAATTTAGATACTGAAAAAAATAAAATCTCTCTTGAAGCTACCAATAAACTTCTCGGATTAGATCTGAATGAAAAGCAACTCAAACAACTTCTTGAAAAGGCGGGTCATGAGTATGATACTAAAACTAAGACCGTTGAAAGTCCGGCTTGGAGAACTGATCTTTTACACGAAGTAGATTTAATTGAAGATGTAGCAATTTCTTATGGCTATCAGAATTTTGTTCCGGAGATACCAGAAATTTCTGCAATAGGAACAGAAGATCAAAAAGAGACTGTTAAGAGAAAAATTTCTGATATCCTCGCTGGTTTAGGAATGCTTGAAACTTTAAATTATTTTTTAACCACCCGGTCGGATCAACTTGAAAAGAATTTCTCTATATCAGAACAAGAAGTAAAAAAAGATTCTTTAATAGAAATTCAAAGTTCAAAAACCGACTATAGTTTTTTACGGAATGATTTAACACATTATGCTTTAAAAAATTTATCTGAAAATAGTGATTCGGAATATCCTCAGAAGATATTCGAAACGGGCAGAGTTTTTGAAATAGACAATCAAACTAAAAAAATTGATGAAAGTGAGAGTCTTGCTGTGGCAATGGCCCCGGGAAATTATACCGATATCAAACAAACGCTGGAATACTTATTCAAAATGTTGGGATTAGAAGAAACTTTGAAGATTGAAGATGTTCAAGATTCTAGTCCGGTCCCAGGGTATTTTGTTAAGGAGAGGGTTGCGGGGATTCTTTTTAAGAAAAAGCTAATTGGTTATATCGGAGAAATTCACCCCAAGATATTGAGAAAGTGGAAAATAAAAATGCCCGTTGCACTTTTTGAACTTTCTCTCGAGGATATTTTTGAAAACCTTGGAACATAATTTTATATATCAATTTTATTTAGTTCCATCATGAAAAACAACAGCCGTTCTAATGACTGTGGATGTGATCCCAGCAATATTGCGCCAAACAAGATGTGTCAATTGACAAAACAAGCGCATAAATTTGATGTCGAGAAGGTCAAAAAGTTAACTTCAAATCCGAAGTTTATTTGCAAGTGTTGCGGAAGGACCGCAAATGACAAAGAAAATTTGTGCAGCCCTGTTTATTTAAATTGAAAGCCTGCGCTGAGGATTGAACTCAGGATAACCTAAAGGTCACGAGAACCCCTTCTGACGAAGAGGGCCTCTTCGTTACCAACGAAACGCTCTACCAACTGAGCTACACGGCCTAAGAGATAAAGAAAATTAACACTATAAAAAACTTACACTTATTTGTTGGCAAGTTTCATTATGAATAAAACCAATAAAACAATCAAGAAAGCCAGATCTATAACCCCGAAGATTATTACCAAAAGCATAAATATGTTTGACAAGAGAACATTGGCGATTGCCATCGATATTAAATAAGAGACTAAAGAAAGAACCAAAAATAGAATAAAATTTTTGAGAGCTATTTTTAGTTTTCTTGGGGTTGATCTCGCATAAACTTTTTTAGATTTTTTCGGAGACTTCTTTACTTTTTTTGAAGCCAGTTTGCTCTTTGATTTTTTCACAACCTTCTTGGAAACTTTCTTTTTTGTCACCTTCTTTTTTGCCATCTTATGTAATTAGATAGTAGCTCTCTTTTTTAAATGTTTCTTTATTCGTTATCGGAAGTGAAATTTTCTCCGTCATCCTTCCAATCTAATTTAACTGCGTGGGAGGTTATTGATTTGAAATTTCCGAAAAGCGCCCCGACCCAAACGAAGTATAATCTTCCTGCCTCTGTTAAACCTTCTACAGACTTTAAATCAACCTCATGAGTGTTAATTATCGCAGAAAAACTAAAATAAGTAAATAATATTAGGCAGATTAAGAAGATAGCGAAAATTTTATGTTTTAATCTCTTTAACTCGATGATTGTCCAGATCGCTACCACTAATACCCCCACAACTAAAAGAGTCACCCCGATTACCATGTTTGGATAATACAAAGAAGATTTATAAATTTATTGCAAGGCATAGCCCACCAGTTCTCGCACTTGACTAAGCAGTTATCACAATACTAATTTGTCTCTTAGCCAAATGCTCGTCGAACCTTCAGGTTCTCATTCCTAGAATATTTGGTGATACTATTTCGCCTTCGCTCAATAGCATTCGAATAGCCCCACCAGGATTCGAACCTGGGTCAACAGGTATTCCCAAGCTCGCTCGCGTTATCAACGCACGCAAATTTAATCGTGCTCGCGAACTTGCTCACCAGAACCTGTCATACTTGACCGCTGTACTATGGGGCTCTAAAAATTATAAAAAGCGCTTGTTTAAAAAATCTTCTAAAACTAAAAACTGCTAAATCCTGTGGCTTCCTGAAATCTATAAAGGAGATACTTTCCTCTTGAAGAATCTTCGTATTTTGAAAAATCCGCGGTGAAATCCCCTAACTTATTTTCCCAGAGCATTTCAAAATAATCTTCTATCTCTTTTGATAAAATTGTCTCTTCAGGAGAAGATACTTTTACGTTCATCTCAAGATTAAAGTTTCCGATGTTTCTTTTTGTTAAATTTGCGCTGCCCAAATATACAATTATTGAACCATCTGATTTTCTTAAAATGATCATCTTGCTGTGAAACTGTTCTCCCTGAGTGTCATACCACCGGATCTTTATTTTTCCTTTCGATTTTTTTACCAGCTCAAAAGCCGCCGGCCGATTTGGCACTCCGTTTTTCTCTCTCGCAAAAGCATCTTTGTTGGGATCCAAGATTAATCTAACTTCAACACCCCTCTCTGACGCACCCAATATTGAACGAATTATTTTTCTGTCTGAGAAGTAAAACATTGCGATCTCTAATTCTTCTCCAGCTTCAAGAGAATCTATATCCTTAACCAAATTTTCTCTTATTTTTCCTTCAGTGAATAATTGAACTTGTATGTTTCCGGAATTATTTTCTTCTGAAAATTTAGAAACGTCAAAATCTATTTTACTTCCAGAAAATTCGGCTACAGCTTTTTCAGTATCTAGGACATCTTTCCAAATTCCTTTTTTTATTAAAATTCCTATATTGCTATGTTTACTGCTTGCTTCATGAGGGTTGGCAGAAGTCACTATCGTATAAACCTCTGATCCCTTTTCAGCGTCGGCTATTATCACTTTTCTGTGATTCGCTTTTGTATTCATCAATTTAAGGACAGATCTTAATGTAACTTTTCTTTCTGAATTTCCTAAAAGATGATTTATCCAACCTTTTCCTGAAGTTCCAAACCATTGAAAATATGCCCGATATAATCCTGCGTAAACAAAGTTTAAATCCCGCATTTTGTTTAAATCTGTTATGACCACCTCAATGCCTGCATCTTTCATTTCTTTGAGTTCATCTGAAGTATAAGAACCATAAAAATTATTTATTGGGTCTGTTATAAAAAAGACTTTCAGTTCCGGGTTAGATTTTTTTTGCTTTATCAAAAGGTTTTTCATATCAGTTGTTAGATTTTTATAACGAACGTTCTCAGAATAATCTGTATTGAATAAAAACATGTCTATAACAATAAATTTTTCCGCTTTACGAATCATCTCAAAGACGTTGTCAAATATTTCTTGTTCTATTACTGTTTGATTGTCTTTTAAATAATTGAGATCGTGGAGAAATTCGATTTCGCCCTCTGAAACATTGTAGATCTGTCCTTCTACATTTATCCCTTTTGGAAGAGGGTAGAATCTAGAATATATTGAAACTAGAATCCAGATTATCAGCAAACCTAAAAGTATATATCCAATCATCTTCCTTTTTGAAACTCTTTTTCCATTTTTTTTATCTGAACTCATTTTCAAATTCAATTATATTTCTGATTGCCTCCTCTTTTTCGTAATCACTTAATAGAACATAGTTTGATATTTTAAAGATAACTAATTCCTTTTTATCGCTTGAGACCTTTTCATAAACCAGCTTGGAGCTTTTTACATCTACAGTATCGTCGTTTTTTGATTGTTGGATTAAAATTGGATTTGAAATCTTATTTAGGTTAGCTTCAACTAATTTTATGTCTTTGAAGGAATTCTTTAGTGATTGCCAAGGTAAGTTTTTGTATCCAATAAAACTTTTTAGTCCTTCTGGAGAATTTATTTGCGCGGGATCTCCTTTCTTTTTGAAAACGATTATATCTGCAAAAATATTTATTATTGTCTCTTTCTTCAGGACATTCCACCACTTGTATCTTAATCGGATAAACGGGGAGATTAAATAAATTCTTTGAATTTTATCTTCTCCAGAATGTTCTTCTGCAAGTTTTAAAGCCAGTGCACCTCCAAAACTAAAGCCCACCAGATTAATCTTTGAACATTCCTGATCAAGAGACTTGTAATCTCCTTCTGCTTGGGCGTACCAATCTGAAAAACTTAAACCTAATAGTTTGCTTGGGATTTCTCCATGCCCTTTTAACCTTGGAACAGAAACATAATCTCCAAATTCTGAATTAATCTCCTTGCTTAGTCCTTTGAAATCATTTGGTGTAGAGCCATATCCATGAATCATTAACCAACAGGTTTCTTTGTCTCCAGGAAGATAAAATTCCTCCGCACCGGCAATTGTCCCAGCCATCGAATAGTCCCAATATTCTAAATCCCTTTCATCAATTTTTTCAGATTGCAAAAATCCTGTTTTGAGATACAATGAAAAAAAGATTATGCCGATTAAGAAAACTACTGCTACAAGAAAAAAGGTAATCTTCTTTTTTCTAGAACTCCGTTCCTTTTTCCCTCTTTTTTTCATAGAATCATCAAAGAAGAAGAGTTTAAAATTGTTTTGAAAAGAAAGGTTTTTAAGTTGTGCGGGTTTGATTTTGGCATGCCCTCGTAGTACAGAGGCCAAGTATGCCGCCCTCTCAAATTGCCGGAGTTTTAATCGATGAGATAAAAATTCCTATCCTCTCAAGGAAAGGCATTTTGTTTTAGCTCCAAAGAATTTTTCGGGAGCACGGAGAACGGCGGTGACCCGAGTTCGAATCTCGGCGAGGGCGTTTTAATCAAATGAAAAATTCTTATGAAAAAAATATCCCTAAGGTCATGGGTGTTCTAGAAAAACATTTTAATGCATATGAAAGGACAACTTTGAATCGGATGCGAAAACATAAAACTAAATCTCCATTCAAGATTCTTATTTCATGTTTGTTGAGCTTGAGATCTCGAGACGAAAATACTGAAAAAGTTTCCAAGCAATTATTTCGCATTGCTGACACTCCTAAAAAGATTATTAAACTCCCATTGAAAAAACTTGAAAAATTAATTTTCAGTTCGGGGCATTATCATAAAAAAGCTTTGACTTTGAAATCTGTTTCAAAAGATTTGATAAAAATTTTCAAAGGAAAAGTTCCGCAGACACGAGAGGAACTTTTGTCTATGAGAGGAATTGGTCCGAAAACAGCTAATATCGTCTTGAATTTTGCATTTGGCCAATCAGTAATTCCTGTCGATGTTCATTGCCATAGAATTCCAAATCGTTTGGGCTGGGTTAAAACAAAAACCGCCGAAAAAACAGAGGGAGAACTTGTTAAAACTATTCCTAAAAAATATTGGAAAGAGTTCAATGGTGTTTTTGTTCTATTTGGAAGAACAATATGCCAACCCGTTTCTCCCTGGTGTAGCAAATGTCCTGTAAGGAAATATTGTCCAAGAATCGGTGTTGGAAGAAGTAGGTGAATATATATTTTACTAAACTATCTTGCCAAACCTGCCTCGGATAAACTCAATAATCCAATAAAGCTTCTCCAAACCTTTTTTCTAGAATGTTTAAAATCCGTTGCCAAGCGGTATACCCACTCCAGACCAATGGCCTGAATTAAACCGCTTTGTTCTTTCTTTTTCTCAAGAAAAAAATCTAATGCTGCCCCGACATTGAGGAACGATGCCCTTCCGGTTCTTTTGAATAGGGCTGATGTTAAAATGTTCTGCTTTGGACAACCGACACCGACCCAAACATAATCTATCTTTTTGCTGCGGATTAACCCCACCATCTTATCTATTTCCCCCTCAGAGAACTCTATTCCATTAATAAACGGGGGATTGTAACTCCAGATGTTCTGCCTAGATAAATGTGGAAATTTCTTGCTCATTCTCTCCAAATCTTCTTTTTCTAGGCCAATGAATAAATGTTTTTTCCCTCCAGAATACTCTGGATTACTTAAAAAGAGCTTTGTAAAAACAGGCCCCCTAAATCGATTAACAGCCCGGAGGTACCTTAAGCCTAAAAATAAAGATACTAAAAATCCATCTATAAAATTTATATTTTGCTTCTCTAAAAGAGATTTTCTAAACTGAGGTTCTTTATTAAACCAATATAGATCATGATTATTTAAGAAGTTTAGAGAGCGTCTTTTTTTCTCTTTCCCTAAACTACTCATAACTCTTTCCCCCCCTTTACTGGTTACAAAAATTAATTTGGGCATGTTTTTACTGATTAACTAAGGAATTAATCTTTATTATTCTTTTCTACCTGTTCCTTAATCCAAGCATAAGTTTTTTCCATCCCATTTCTTAAAGGATAGTCTGGGGCCCAGCCAAGTTTTTCCTTTATTAAAGAATTTTCTGAATTTCTTCCCCTTACTCCTAAGGGACCTTCGATATGCTTTATTAAAATTTTCTTTCCTGCAATTTCTGCAGCCATCTCAGCTAATCTATTAATAGAAACTTTTTCATCAGAGCCTATATTAACTGGGCCTATGAGGCCAGAGTCCATTAACCTTCTTATACCTTCAAGGCATTCGTCAATATATAAAAATGAACGTGTCTGTTCACCATCTCCCCACATCTCCAGTACCCCTCCTTCTGCAGGGGCCATTGCAACCTTTCGGCACATCGCGGCTGGTGCTTTCTCCCTTCCATCGTTCCAAGAACCTTCTGGACCAAAAATGTTATGAAATCTTGCTATTCTTACTTGTATTCCCTTATTTCTGTAGTAGGAAAGGAACAGATGCTCGCTAAATAATTTCTCCCAACCGTATTCGCTGTCGGGATCGGCAGGATAGGCAGCAGATTCTTTTAGGCCAGTTATCCCCGGATCCTCTTGAGCATATTCGGGATATACGCACGCAGAAGAAGAATAAAATATTTTTTTTACATTTCTTTTATAAGATTCATCAAGAACGTTTAAATTTATCGTTGCTGAATTGTGCATTATTTCTGCATCATTCTCTCCAGTAAATACAAATCCTGCCCCCCCCATGTCTGCTGCTAATTGATAAACTTCGTCGAATCCTTGATCGATAACTCTTTGAACAACATTTAAATCCCTTAAGTCCCCTACAATAAAATCGTCTGCTTCCGTCTTTGCATATCTCGGAAATTTCAAATCTACTCCCCTCACCCAAAAACCTTTTTTCTTTAGAAATTTCACTAGGTGACTTCCAATGAAACCTCCAGCTCCACAAACCAACGCTGTTTTTTGTTGTGTTTCCATGCTTTAATCAAAATAATTCTGTTTATAAAGATTCTGAACTAAAAATATATAGTTAAACTACTTTTATCAAATGAGCAAAGCTTAAATAATTGAATTGGTTTCTGAAAGAATGTTAGTTGAATGGATACTTGCTAATAGGGAATTGTTGCAGATAGTTTATGCTCTCGTCATCGGTTTTGTGTGCTCGATGATTGTCCTAGAGACTGATAGGATGTTTAAGATTAGTGATTATCAGGGGCTAAGATATTTTAGAAATTCCTTTTTCTTCTATGGGCTAGCTTTTATAGTTAGATTTATTCTGGGGAATTCTCTTTTTGTAAATCTGTCTTCTAATTATTTTCTAGGAACAAATTTCTTTTTTGAGTTTTTTATAAATCTTGCAGGTTTATTTTTGCTTTATAGTCTAATATGGAAAAAGATGGAAACTGAGAAAAAACACCATTCACTTTTGAACATCAATGCGGCAGTTTTGTATCTGGTTGCTTTTCTGATAGCGATGTTGGACCTCATGCTAGGCACTAATTTGTACCTTTATTCATCTCAAGTAATTCTCTTCTTGATAATGGGAATAATCAGCTATAGAAATTATTCAAAAAACAAAGGTCCGAATAATCTTTCTAAACTTCATTTTTTTACAATCAGCGTTGGTCTTCTTGTTTGGATTGCTAATTTTGTTGTAAATTATTTCCTCCCCCAAAATAATCCGTTAAAAATTGTTGCATACTTTATCAACCTTGTTTTCTTTTTATTATTTCTATATGGAACAATTAAATTGATCCGGAAGAAAAATGGCTAGAAAGCGAAATCGTTTAGAGATTATTAGAGACATATTAAAGATAACTAACGAGAAAGGGAGAATTCCTCCCACACGACTAATCCACTCAACAAATTTATCCCCTCAAATGTTCAAAGAGTATATCTTAGAATTGACAGCCAAGGGACTTATCTTAGAGAAACATGAAAAAAATAAAAGATATTTTGCTTTGACAAAAAAGGGTGTTACTTATTTGGAAGAGTATCGAGCTTTCTCTAATCTTATCGAGAATTTCGGTTTATAGATTCGTGGAGATGGCCGACCGAAGGGTTTTAAAATAAAAACATTCATATTCTAACATGGAAGAAAGTTCAAATCAGATTTTTAATTTTATGAAATCGAAAAAAGGGCAATGGTTATTGGTTGGGATTTTACTTTTAGTTATACTTATCGCAAGTTCTGCTATAAGGTTACAAAATCTTCCCCTGTTAGTTGATCAGACAACCGGAGAAAATATTCCCCTTGCATTAGATCCTTTTTATTTTTTGAGAATCGCAGAAACGCTTGATGCGAACAATGGTCAGCTTCCTGCTATTGATGAAATGAGATATCCTGCTGAATCTCCAACGTTTTTAAAAGAACTCCATCCTTATGCTGTTTATTACATCTTCAAAGTAACCAAGATATTTAATCCAGAAATAACTCTCAGGTATATCAATGTTATATCCCCGGTGATATTTTTTGCCTTAGGAATAATTGTATTTTTCTTTCTTATCTTAGTATTGACAAAATCTAAAATTACGGCATTGGTCTCCTCCCTACTCCTTTCGTTGATTCCGTCTTATCTCTATAGGACAACGGCGGGTTTCTCTGATCACGAAGCCTCTGGGATAATTGCTTTTTTTTTGGTTCTTTTGGTTCTCACATTGGGAATGAAATCTTTAGATAAACAAAAAAACGAGCAAAACTCAAAAAGGAAAATATATTGGAGTTCCTTTTGGGGAATTCTCTTAGGTTTTGTTACTGCTCTGACAATAGCGAGTTGGGGAGGAATTGCAAATTATGCCTTCATGATTGTTCCTTTAGCCTTTCTGTTGTTTTGGGTTTTGAAGACTCGGGAAACTGAGCAAACTTCATTTTCCCAGCTTCTTAACTATATTCTGTTTTATGTCTTGTGGTTGGTCTCTGGAATTTTCCTCTCTTCTCTGTTTGGATTTTCTCCTATAGAAATATTAAATCGGGCTGTATTTGGAACTCAAGGCCTGCTCACCCTATTTGCGTTGGGTTTTGTTGTTGTTGATGCTTTCTTTATATACTTATTAAGCAAGAAAAGAAGCGTCTGTCCAGAGATAATTAAGAAGAATGAAAAATTCAGAGTGATCTTTGTTTTGGGAATTGTATTAATTCTCGGTTTGATTGGCTTGCAGATCTTAAAAGGAAGTTTGATAACAGCAATTCAAGACATCATTAACCTTCTATTGAGGCCTGCTGGAACTGGAAGGCTTTCTGCAACTGTTGCTGAAAATGCTGCCCCTTATTTAAATGATTGGATTTCGCAAGCGGGCAAATTCTTTTTCTGGGTCTCGTTGATAGGGATTGTCTTTATTGGGTTTAATCTATCTAAAGGGGTTGAGAGTAAAAAAAGTAAAATTCTATTTAACTTGCTCTGGATTACACTTATCGTGGGGATATTATTCAGTAGGATCTCTGCTAGTTCTGCTTTGGATGGAGATAACTTTTTGAGCCATTTAGTTTACTTTGGCAGCATCCTTATCTTTCTTGCGGGGATAATGAAAATTTATTTTAGTTCTCGGATAAAGATTAGACCAGAACTTTTGGTTGTCTCTTCGTGGACCCTTCTTATGCTAATCTCTGGAAGATCAACAATCAGGGTTTTATTTATAATGACCCCGTTTTTTTGTTTTGCTGGTGCTTACACTTTAATAAACTTTTATTCTCTCTTTAAGAAGAATAAAGATGAACTGGTAAAAATCTTTTCGATTATTGGAATTATCGTAATTGCAATTATGCTTGTTATAAGCATCGGAAGATTTTATTCAACATCGAGTGAACAGGCAAAATACACTGGACCTTCTGCGAATGCTCAATGGCAACAGGCAATGAAATGGGTGAGAGAAAATGCAGGGGAAGACTCTATATTTTTACATTGGTGGGATTATGGTTATTGGGTACAAACTCTTGGGGAGAGAAAGACTGTGGCTGATGGGGGTCACACCGAGGGTGAATTTCAAGACCACCTTATTGGAAGATATGTCCTTACAACCCCCAATCCTAATTCTGCTTTAAGCTATATGAAATCGCACAAGGTTTCTCATTTATTAATTGATCAAACAGATTTAGGAAAATACGGGGCGTATTCTAGAATTGGCAGCGATGAAACCTTGGAAGATCGGGTAAGTGCTATTCCACTAATGTCCTTAGACCCTAAACAGACTCAAGAAACTTCAAACGAAACTATTAATGTTTATGTTGGAGCAATGACTGTTGATGAAGACATTATTTACACGCCGGATAATGGGACCCAGATATTTCTACCGGACAATCGGGCACTTGTTGTGGGGGTTATAACCAGAACAAAACAAGATTCAGATTCCGGAACTTTGCTTCAGCCAGAAGCTGTTTATATTTATAATAATAAGCAGTATAGAATTCCTGTTAGATACATCTATTTTCAAGGACAGATAATGGACTTTGGTTCTGGTATCGAGGCTACTTTTATGATTGTCACTTCAGCCCAGCCCACTGGCCAGAGTGTTAGTATTAACCCTGTTGGAGTTGGAATCTACTTGTCTCCGATGGTCTCTAAATCTCTCTTTGCAAGATTATATTTAATGGACGATCCTTTCGAACAATACTCTTCTTTAAAACTCGTCCATGAAGAAAATGACTTTGTCGTTGAAAGTCTGCAACAGCAAGGAGTTATTGAAAATGATCAGGAGTTTGTATATTACCAAGGTTTTAGGGGACCCATAAAAATATGGGATACGGCAGAGATTCCGGAGAATATTATTGCTTATGAAGAATTAACGGATAGATACTCTGAAGAATGGGCTAAATTTGACAACTGGGGGTTTATTGAGTAATGGAAACCTCGATATACATAATTCTAATTGTCTTAATATGCGCGCTTCTTGGTGCGACGGGGCAAATTATGTTTAAGCTCTCGGCAGACAAATTTTCGTTTAATCCGCTGACCTGGCTCAAAAACTGGCATTTTCTTGTAGGGGTTTTACTTTATGGTTCCTCAGCAATTTTATTTGTTTGGAGTTTGAAACACGGAGATCTATCAATATTATATCCTATAATAGCAACAAGTTATATCTGGGTTGTTTTGCTTGCCACATTTATATTAAAAGAGGATTTTCCAATAGTTAAGTGGCTTGGAGTTATTCTTATTCTATTGGGAATTGTGGTGATAACGAAATAATGCAAAAGGAAAAATTATCTCTTATAATCCCTGTGTATAACGAAGAAGAGAGTCTTAGGAATCTTATAAAAAAAGTTTTGGAAGTTAAGCTTCCCTTAGAAAGAGAGATTATTATCGTCGACGATTGTTCGAAAGACGATAGTTATAAAATTGCTTTGGAACTTTCGGAGAAAAATAAAAGAATTAAATTAATAAAACATGGAAAAAATATTGGGAAAGGCGGGGCAATAAGAACCGGTTTGAAAAATGTCGGGGGAACAATAATTGGAATTCAGGACGCCGATTTAGAATACAATCCGAAGGAGTATTCAAAACTTATAAAGCCGATTTTGGAAAATAAAACAAAAATCGTTTATGGATCTAGATTTCTAGGAAAGAAAGGGTCACAAGGTTCCTTTATATTTTATATGGGAAATAGAGCTCTTTCTTGGACTACTGGCTTGTTGTATGGGCAAAAAATAACAGATATGGAAACCTGCTACAAATTTTATAGGAGAGAACTCTTGAAAAAAATAAAGTTAAAATCCGATGGTTTTGATATCGAGCCGGAGATAACCGCGAAATTTTTAAAGTGTGGATATAAAATATTGGAAGTTCCAATAACTTATCTGCCCCGTACGAAAAAAGATGGCAAAAAGATTAAGGTAAAGGATGGTTTTGTTGCACTTTGGGTTTTATTGAAACAGAAGTTTGAGAGAATTAATTATTAAGATATTGTGCAGTAATATCTTTTACTCCAAAAATAAGTGCGGTGGAATTTTCATAATCTTCACTTCCTAGCCCAAATTTTGGACTTTGCTCCTTATTAATTAGATTTACTAAAATAGTTATCCCTATTGGTCTTCCTTGAGGGGTTCTTGAATTGATAATAATTTTTCCGGATTCCCCCTGCATATATGGGCCGGTTAACCAGGGGTGCAAATTGTCGGCAAAGATAAAAATATTTTCCTTGGAGAGGGATTCTTGCAAAAGCCAATTTACCCCTTCACTATAATACATAAGATCTTTATTGTTTGAATAAAGAGAATATACTGCAACGTCAGGAACTACGTAAATGGAACCTTTAGGTAGATTTACATCGGCCCATGATACGGCATCTCTTACAGAATCATATCTGCTTATTGTCTTAATTGTTGTTTCTTGATTAATAATTCCGGAGAAAAGTATAACCATCTGAATAACTAGGATAACCAAAAGGATGATTACTATTAATTTATTTTTTGTTTTTGTTTTTCTAGTAAATCTTTCAGTGAAGAAGACAATGCCAAAAGAACAGAAAAGAGAGATTACTGGAAGGATGCTTGCATAAAACCTGAAGATTCCACCCCCCCACCAAATAGAATGAATAATAAAATAAACAAAAAGCCAGACTAGAAACATTTTTGCAAGATTATTTTTTGACTTTATCAGAGATAAAATCCCCATTAAAGAGAATGTGGAAAATAGGGGGCCCAAATAAAAGAAAAGTTTTGAAAAAGAGACTAACCCCTTGAAAAAGCCAACATTAAATTGATTTGAATAAGAAGTATAAAATGGATTATGGAAGGCCATAAAGTTTCTAATCAACCAAGGACTCACAACTAAAATCCCAAGAAAGATTCCAATCAGAAATTTATCTGAGAGGATAATCTCTTTTGTTCTCTTAAAATTTCTTAACAAAAGATATAACATTGGAAGTATCAGGAATGCCCCCGGATAACGAATTAAAATGCAATACGCCAAGGTGGGAAATGCTAGAAGGAAATATTTGGTGTTTTCAAATCCTTTTGCAAAGAGAAATAGGCCCAATAACGAAAAGAACATGAAGGGCATCTCAGTCATGACTGATACTGAATTGAATAAAAAAAGATTGTGGGCCGCGAGTAAAAAGGCTGCAATTAATCCCACTTCCTTAGAGAAAGATTTTCCTACGTTGTAAGTCAAAACAATTGTAAGAAGCGCCAAGATTCCCATTAAGATTAATCCTGCAAGTTGAACATTCCCTAGCAACAGGTAAAAAGGCAGAATCAAAACCGGTAACCCTGGGGGGTATTGGGAATGGGGATAAACTCCTTCAAGAGTATAGCCATTTCCGTCCGCAAGATTTTTTGCTAAAGACATTTGCCAATGGGAATCTTGTGCCCATTGAGTTCCTGTTTGAGAGGCTAAATAAACCCAAACCAAGAGAAAAATAATGCAGATCCCTAACAAGAGTAAGTTCTCTCGAGATTTATACTTTGAAAAATTAAACATAAATGTAATAGATTCAAAACATATATAAAGTTTATTGTAAAAGATAAATTATCAAAATGGGACTAAAATTAAACCTTGGAGGTGGGCCAAACAAATTAAAGGGGTACGTCAATTGTGATTGGTGCAAAGATATTGGAGTAGATAAAGTCTTTGACATGAATAAAATGCCTTGGGCATTCGATGATAACTCAGTTAGTGAGATTGTGATGTGCCATGTTTTGGAACATTTTCATGAGCCAATAAAAATACTAAAAGAAATTTATAGAATTTGTGAGAATGGAGCGATTATTAAAATAAATGTCCCTTATTTTTCACACGAAAGTGCCTATTCCATGCTGGATCATTACCACCAATTTACTTGGACGAGTTTTGATGCTTTGGATCCTAAACACCCTTGCCATTGGCAATCTATCGGAAAATTTAAAACAATAAAGAAAAAATTGTTGTGGAGAAAACAGATGAAATTTTGTGAGCTAATTTTTAATAGAATGCCTCGAATTTATCAAGAAGTTTTCTGCTGGATTTTCCCTGCAAAAGATCTATACATTGAACTTGGAGTGGTGAAATGAAGGCTATGAAGATTCATCCGCAAAAGGTAAAAGGAATTATTCATAGTGAATTTTTTATTTAAAGATAATCCAGTCGGTTCCATATCCCCATACTACCTTTTTACCTATAGATTCACCAAATTGATTTACGGCATTGATAACATCTCTAAAAAATTCTACATAATCATGCCCAGAGATAATGCCACCTTTTTTAATGTTTCAAATAGGTCTTTGTGAAGAATCGTCCAAAGATGTTTACAAAAGACCTCTTGATAATCTTTAGTGTCCTTATTCTTACCAATCTCTCCATTGTCCTCGTTTTTATATCCTTTACAGAATACCTTTTCCTGCACAATTCACAAGAATCGCATAGTCCCTTTATTCCTCCGCTCTCTATACTTTTTAATGCCCTCTCATGATTCTCTTTGAACAAGGAAGCGTAATCATCTTTAAGAAGATTACCCAAAATGCCTTTCAATCCGTAATCCATACAACACACAGTCACATCTCCAGATGGTAGCAATATATTTCGTTGAAGAAGTGGACTATCTGCACAATAATATTCTCCACTTCTTTTCTCAAACTCGGTGAACTCTTTTACATTTGACCTATTTTCTATTATGCCTTTTACCACTTTTACTTTACATCTTTTTAGAATATTTATAATATCCTTGTGTATGGTGTCAAAATAAACTAGACTAAACTTATCCTTATCTACCCTATTTGTGGGCTGATTCTTTAGAATAAACTCTAATAACTCTAGATAATCATTGTCTACATTAATCCTTGTTTTATCCTCATTGTCTGGGATATGAATAGTAAAAAAGAAGAATGGCAAGTCTTTTAGACGAAGATAGTCTTTCTTCGTTAATCCCACTAGTGTTGTATATATAGATACATTGTCATGTCCTTCAGAAAAAGTATGTAATATCATTTCTGTGCAATCCGGATTTAAGAATGGTTCCGCCATTCCTGCGAAGTTGATTGTAATATCTTTGGGTATTTTGGATAGACATGTTTTAAAATTATCTAAAGTAAGAACCATTTCATTTGATCTTTTTAAATAATTATTAATAAGTAATTTTTGTGGACAATAGGAACAATTATTTCTACATCCAATTCTTGTTGTAATGTCCATTCCTTTTTTACTATCTGGTTTTGCTTTCGTCTTCTTGGCTGTCTCGCTTTGCAAGCCACCGGTTCCACCCCGACGATTTTCGTGTTTATGAGAACTATCCCCACTTATTACACTACCCCTTTTCGCACCAAAGCCCTCTAGCCCTCCAGCTTGCAACACTTCTTCGTTTCCTTCCATAAAATAATTGTCTAAATAAACTTTATAAATCTAACTTTTTCATCTATTCTCCTGTAGCCCCTTTTTGACATTTCATAATTTTAAAAAGGTAATGGGATGCAACTATTTTTCAGTTTTAATTAATTACCAGGCAGAGTAGAAAGATTGCCGGATACCAGATTCAAATTTTCCACTGGCCGACCCATGTTCAAAAAAAGGGGGGTGCGCATGCCTGCAATCAGTGGTGATATTTTCAGCTAATTGCATAATAAACAACTTGTTAAGAAGCCAGTCAGAACCAAGATATCTCAGAGATGGATTTTTTGTTAAGAAGTGATTAAATATCATCAACTGTTTTTTATTCAGAAGATAGCAACAAGTGGTATTAGTGGCCGGTCTTGAGTAATGTCTGAATTCAGCAGACCTTCGAGTCTCTAACTCGCCAAGCCCCAAAGAGTCTAAGTCAAAGCCCCCACCTAAATCCATATACAAAGGACTTTTTGTGGTGTTCTTAAGTTGTAACAATAGATTATGCAATTTTATAACAGAGTCCTTTTTGAAGATAGCGTCATCTTCAAAAACCAACAGGTAGTCAGTATTTCCATATAAAGAATTATCTATGGCACTCAGATGTTTATTCGATAGTATCATTTCTATTGCACAAGATTTTAACCACCCACGTAAACGTCTAGGATGAGAATATTTGATAATTGATTTAATAACAAACTTCGCGAAATGAAAGGGCAAAAAGGGATTTCTAACCTTTCTATATCTCGCCCATTCTCTGTCTAGTTTCCAGTACATAATGTCTCTAAAGATGCCCATCTTTAAACTCACCGGCCTTATTTTGGGTTGGTATCCGATTTCATCTATTGTTGTTTCTATATTAGGAGTAAGTTTTTTGGAAAGAGAGGCTATGTTGGGCCTTATTTTATTCAGCCGGGCCTTATCATTATTATGGATTAGTGCAATCGTCAGTTTTATTTTTCTAAAAGACTCCCGGTCATTATTCAGATGGCCCATACAAATCAGGCAATTTACCCCTTTATATATTTTAGGGTCAATCACCTTTACTGTACAATCCACGGGCAGATGTCCCTTGCCTCTACAGTAAAAAAAAGATTTATAAATATGTTTAAATTTGAGAGTCTATGAAAATCAGAGAAGTATTTAATTCAGATAAACTTCTTGCAATAGCCCCCTTTGTTGCAAAATATACATCTAAATATGGAACAATATTATATGATCTAAAAAGTTTAATACATTCCCATATCCTAAAAACAAAGATTACTAAAGAACCAAATATGAAAGATGTTATTAAAAATGGGCTCCTAATAGGAACGACAACAATATGTAATGGTAATTGTACCTTTTGCCCATATAGATATTTTGAAGATAAGAAAGAGTCTATGGATTTTAATACATTTAAAAAAATAATTGATGATTACTATTCATGTGGAGGGAGAAAAGTAGAATTAACTCCAACCCAGGGAGAGCCATTGCTTGATAGGGGATTTTTCGAAAAAATAAAATACCTAAACAAAAAAGGTATTTCTTGTACATTTTGCACAAACGGCATCTTGTTAGAAAGAAACATAGAAAAACTTATAAAATTAAAAGTGAAAGATATAGCGATAGATATTGGGGACATAATACCCGAAAATGACTCTAAGGTTTTTCAAATACCAATAGAATTGTCTAAAAAGAAAATTAATTCAATTCTAAAGTTACTAGAGAGAGCAAAAGAAACTGGGTGGGATGCTAGAATTTCCATCTTTTTTAGACCACTAAGAAGCCCATCAAAAGTTTTTAAAGATTTAAAGAAGTCTAAATTTTGGAAGTATTATAAAGAAGGATTATTATATTTTCAATTTTTGCAAGTATACGATAACTGGGGTGGAAGTATTACAAAAAAAGATTTGATAGGAAATCAGGAGCTTAAAAGACCAACAGGTATAAGAAAATTTCCCTGTGCTAATTTCTATAAATTGGCTTTTCTTCCCAATGGCGACGCTAGGGTCTGTGGATGTCGTTGTGATAAAACACTTAAAGATGATTTGGTTGTTGGAAACATAAATGAAATAAGTCTAAAGGATATTATAAAATCAAAGAGATGGAAAGACATTATCAAAAACAGTAAAGGGGGGGAACTTCCAAGCGTATGCAAAAAGTGTAGCTTTTTTGAACCAATATTTAAAAATGATTAAATTGTCAAAACGTTTAGAAAAAAATAGAACTAATAATAAAAAATGGGGAAAATCAGAGTTTCTCTGATTAGGAATAAAAAGGAAATTACTTGACAATGAAGAAGATAAAAATTTATTTGCAAAAACCTTGGAGATTTTCTGAAGATTCACAATATTATGAATCTCTTTGTGGGGAACCTCCAAAAGGAATTGAATATGTTTCTCAAAATAAAACTCAGCTACTTCAAAAGGGTAGTCGGGTGGCGATATTTGATTTAGTAAAAATATTAATAAGAAAATTGGTTGATAAATTTTATCCTTCTATGCCCAATGCACATTATGACAAAGATGCAGGCAAGTACGATCTTATCCACTGCATTAGGTGTATTCCTAAGACAAAGAAACCATGGGTTTGCGATCTTGAATTTGCGGGAAGCTTGTGGATCAAGGGCTATGGAACCTTAAAAGATAAAAAAAAGGTTCTTGGATATCTAAAGAGCCCTTATTGCAAAAAAATTCTTCCGTGGACAAAATGGTGTGCGAGGGAGATACAAAGAATTTTTCCAGAGATAAGTGATAAGGTGGAAGTTGTTTATCCGGCTATTAGAGAAAGAAAATTTAAGAAGTTGAAAACAGGAAAGACCATTCTGCTTTATGTTTCAAGAAGATTTTATTTCAAAGGAGGTTTATATGCTTTAGAGACCATGGATAAAATAACTAAAAAAAATAAAAATGTTGAGGGGTGGGTTGTTTCAGATGTGCCAAAAGAGATCTATGATAAATACCGGGCAAACCCCCAGATAAAATTTATTGGAACAAAATCACATGCAGAACTTTTCGAAGAGATTTATCCTAAAGCAGATATTTTTTTATATCCTAGTTTCACAGATACTTTTGGCTATGTAATTTTAGAGGCGATGAGTTTTGGATTACCAGTTATAAGTGCCAGCGGACAATCGCGAAAAGAGTTAATAGAAGATAATGTCACCGGGAGGATAATTGAGTCGGGGTTGGGTCCAAATCCAGATCCCAGAGATTTGGAAAAGCTAGATGAAAAGATAGTAAATAAATTAGTTAATGCCACGTTTAAACTCATTAAAAATAAGGGTTTAAGAGACAAAATGTCTAAGAAGTGCATAGCTGAAACGACCATTGGTAAATTTTCTATTGAGAGAAGAAATAAAAAATTAAAAAAGATAATTTCGGAGGCGTTAAGATGAAAGATGGAAATGAGAAATTTGACTTGCTTTTTCTTTGCCATGAAAAAGATGTTGATGCCCTAAGGAGAAACCTAGATTATGCTCGAAAGAATGTTGGGGGGTATCGAAAAATTTTTGTTCTTAGCAAGGAGAATTTCTTTAAAGAAGACAAGGACTTGATTTTTATAGATGAGAAAATATTTCCATTCAATAAGGAAGAGATTGCTAAGTACGCCCCAGAAGGTCGGGCGGGGTGGTATTTTCAACAGTTCCTTAAACTCTATTTTATTGAGGCGATGGGCAAGAAGTGTTTAGACAATGTCTTAATCATAGATGCAGACTGCGCGTTTATAAGAAAAACAAGTTTTTTCAGGGGTAAGAAACCGCTGTATAATTTTGAAATAGGGTATCATGACCCCTACTATAAAATCTTGGAGAAAGTATTTGGATTTGGTAAACAAGATTCCAATTTGTCTGGAACAGTGCACCATCTGATGTATCAAAGAAAATACATGTCTGAAATCTTAAATTTTGTGCGTAAAAGAAGTGGAAATGAACTTTGGAAGGAGATCATGGACAAAGCAAATAAGAACACGATTTCAGGATTCTCAGAACAGGACCTCTATTTTAACTACATTCTTAAATTTCACAAGGATAAGATAAAAATAAGAAGGATAAAATTCATTGATTTCCCCTACAATAGTAGATTTTGGGTTTGGCTATTTAAGCATCTGGGCTATAGTTATATTGCATCCCACGATTATCTTCAAAAAAAAAGATTTTCTGCAACAAGAAGTCTTTTAATTGAATTTCTAAAAGTACTTGGAATAAAAGTTTTGATAAAAAGAATACTTATAAAGCTAAGAATCTTGAGGGTTAAATAAGATGAAATTGAATTTGGGTTGTGGAAGGGAAACGATAAGAGGGTATGTTAATTGCGATATCTCCAAGGACGTAAATCCCGACAAGGTTGTTGACTTAGAAAAAAAGTTACCTTTCAAAGATAATTCTGTGGAGGAAGTAGTAATTAACCACGTACTTGAACATATAATAAACTTTATTCCATTAATGCATGAGCTTCGGAGAATATGCGGGCCCGGTGCAAGAATTTATGCAAGGGTTCCATTTTATAGCTCATGGTCCCAGTTTACCGATCCTACCCATGTTAGATTTTTTACTCCAAGAACATTTGACTATTTTAAGAAAGGGGAGCTGGGTCATGAGGCAGGTGCAAATGAAGATTTGTTTATAGTTAAAAAGGTTAAGATTAATTTTTTCTTTGGGAAGATGGCCATACTGAATCCCATAATAAATCCCCTAATCAATCTTAGTCAAAGAGCTTACTGTAGACTTTTTGCTTGGACTTTTCCAGCATCAGAGATTTGTTACGAATTAGAGGTTGTTAAAAATAAATCCATAAAAGAAAAAGATTAAGATGGGATTATATCAATTGCAAATTAAGGTGAATCAGTTTTTGAACGGGGTTGGAAGAAAGAGAGTTTATCATCTTAAAAGGAAAGAAGTGGGAATTAATATTGGTAGTGACATAGAAACTACCCCAGCATTTGTTGGAATTGATGGAAGCTTTCTAATCTCTTTTATGGGGAACAGATTTTTTCCCAGATTCTTTAAGAAGATTCTGTACAAGAGAACATGTTCTAGTAGAAATTATCCCTTTGAGACAGTTATGAAAAAGATTAGCAATGTTCGGATAATACATCATAATTTGGTATATGGAGTGCCATTTAAAAAAGAATCTGCGCAATTTATTTTTACATCACATTTCTTAGAACATCTTACTGATGCAAATGCCAAGAAATTGTTAAAGGATTGTTTTAGAGTTCTTAAGAAGAATGGAATAATAAGAATAACGATACCCGATTTAGATGAGGAAGTGGGTAAGATCAAAAAAGATATATTAAATTACAAGAGTAATAGAAAAATAGAGCCTATTCAGAAATATTTAACCCCGATATTCGCCCCTGAGGGGGAGTTTGCTACTCATAAAATAATCTATAATTTTGAAACTTTAAAAAAGGTTCTTGAATCTGTGAAGTTTAAAGGCGTAAAGAAAATGAATCGCTTTGAAGGAAATCTCCCTGGATTAAACAAGTTAGATACAAGAGAAGGTGGCCTTATTGTTGAAGCTAGAAAATGACTAATTTGGCAAATTCTTTCCTGGAAGTATTGCGCAAATCAGATGATTTCCGTTGCTTCCGGGGATAAAAGACAAAAGCCATCCTAACAAATTAAAGAATTTTACTAATGAAGGAAATTTACCATTGAACCGATTGCTCATCCAGCAACTAGAAAAATTAACTTTATAATCCGATTCCAAATAATAGCTATTCAGCAACTTTACAATTTCTTTTTTTCTCCAACGGTAAACAAAGTTATCCCTAAATTTTTGATTGCCAAACTGATTTTTTTCGTATTTACTAGTTAAATTAAAAAGGTTTAAGATATTTCCGAACCAAGATTCTTGTGGCTCTATGAAAATAATTGCTTTTTTGGCAACTCTAAGCATCTCGTAGAATGCAAGAATTGGGCGGGAAACATGATGCAATGCTTCTTTCGCGAAGATCAAATCAAATGATTTGGGGGGTAGTGAAACTTTTTCCATATTCAACTTTACGTAAGAGACTCTTCGGTCTATATTCATTATCTCTTTTGTTTTTTCATCTGGAGGAGATATGCCACTTAAGACTATTTTTTTAAAGGGATATTTTATAAATCCTTCTGCTTCAACATGATTTGCACCCAATACCAATACGGTATTGATTTTTCTTTTCATAAGATTGTCTAGCGACGTCTTAATAAAAAACTCATGAAAGTTTTTTGTATTTGTTACAGAAAGTATTTCTTTGAGTATTGGTCTAGATAAGATAACCTTATTCATTCGATCATAAAAAAGGTAGAGTTTATAAATTAATCTCTGTTTTGTGCATTATGGCCAATCTAAAAACCCCTATTCTCTACCTAGTATTTAATAGACCCGAACTCGTTAAAAGAACGTTTGTGGAGATACAAAAAGCGAAACCCGTGCGGCTTTTTATTGCTGCAGATGGTCCAAGAGATGAAGAAGAAAAGAAGAAAACGGACGAAGTCAGACAATACATTCTAAAAAATATAAATTGGAAATGTGAAGTAAAAACTCTTTTTAGAAAAAAGAACCTCGGGTGTAAGAATGCGGTTAGTTCGGCTATAACATGGTTTTTCGAGAATGTGGAAGGTGGTATCATACTTGAGGACGATTGCCTTCCTGACCGTAGTTTTTTTAGATATTGCCAGGAGTTATTAATAAAATATAAAAATAATAAAAATATTATGCATATTGGTGGGAGTAATTTTTGTGGATGTGGGTGGAATAATAATTCTTATTACTTCTCTAAATATCCTCATATTTGGGGGTGGGCTACATGGAGGGGGGCATGGGAAGGATACGATAAGAATGTTTCTACTCTGACTAATGATAAAATTAAAAGACAATATCCTTCTTTGATAGAACAAAAATTTATGCTAAAGAGATTTGAGAGAATTAAGCTTGGGATTTCTGACACTTGGGATTACCAATGGATGTGGAATATAAAAATAAATAATGGAATATGTATAACTCCTACTCAAAATATGGTAGGAAACATTGGGTTTTCTGATGAGGCATCTTCTCACACCTCAAAAAACTTTTGGGACAACTTTTTTGTTGTTAAAAAAGTTAGGGCTACATCTTTTCCATTAAAACATCCAAAAAAAATAAAACTATCTTCTTATCAGGATAAAAAAGAACTCTGCGCAGATGCAATAAGGGTAATCCTTAAGAAATTATTTTAAAACTTTAACTTCTGTATCTAATATAACTACCACATTTCCAAATAATTTTTTTAAAACATTCAAAATAGATTTTGGTAAAATTTTTAAATATCTCTGTGGAACTGCTTTCATTTTTAATATCTCAAATTGTTCTTTTTGTTTTTTATGGAGGTATCCTGACTGCCCTAATGCTTGCTGGAGAGACCACTCATTAAAAAAATTCACGTGAGTGTGATCTCCGTAGGCTATGTAACTGTTATAATACGGGACTATAATCCTTATAATTGCGCCCTTTTTACTAATTCTCCAAAGTTCCTTCATTACTTCTTGGGGATTGGAGATATGTTCCAAGACATTATCCAATAGAATCTCTTCAAAAGTGTTATCTTTGAAAGGATAAGGATATTTTGTAAAATTGAAAGATTTATCGATGCCCCTTCCTTTCTGAAGATCCACATTTGTCCATCCTTTTTTTATTACTTTTCCACAACCCAAGTTTAATTTTTTCATAATAATAGTTGTGTGTCAGCTTTTTTAAAAGTTAGGGTTTGTTCAATCCTTTAGTTATATCTTCTACGCATTTCTTCCAATTATATTTTATTATAGTTTTGGTTAAATTTAGGGTTTATAGCATTCTGTATGGAATATATCTAAAACCTTTAAACAAGTTTTGTATTCTTTTATGATTGGTAAAAAATGTCTTAACCAAAGGAAATCCTCCCATGGTGGAAAGGTTACTTATCTTATCCATGCATTCTAGGTATTCTTTATCTTAATAATGTCTTCGTATTGTAGCTTGGGATTGAATTAGTTTCTAATTATAAAAGTTTTAATTTTTCCTTCTTCTTTTGAAATGTTTGTAACCAATATCTCTTTTATGTTTTTTACATCAAATGGAGACTTATCTAGGTAAACTGCAGAATTTTCTGCTAAACGTATATCTTGCCCGTGAGACTTATCTTTATTAGGCCATGAGTTTTCTTCGCTGAATGGGTAATGTTCTACAATGAAGATATATTTGTATTTTGATAATTTTTTGAGAATTTTTTGAATTTGATTATTTGATAGGTGCTGAAAAACTTGCCGTATTATACATATATCCCCATCTGGAAGTTTGTTTTCTATTATATCTAAACACTCAAACTTTATATTTTTTGCGGAGAATTCAAAACGGTTTTTTTGTATTAACTCTGGTACAACATCTATCCCTACGTAATCTATATTTTCAGAGATTAAGTTTCTGCTTACTCTAAAATCCCCACAGCCTAAATCTATAATTTTTAATTTTAATTTCTTTAATTTTAATTTCTTGATATAATCTTTGACGACCTCTATATATTCCTTACTTGCTGCCTCATCTGATCCTGATCCTGAATAGAATTCTCCAGCTTTCCCCCCCCATTTATTTTTAGAGTATGTTTCTTGAAATACCTGCTTAACGGATTTCCGAGAATTTTGTTTTCTAACCCTTTTAATGTTTAAATCTCTACAAATCTCTACAAATCTTTTTGGGATTAGTTTTTTTATTTTTGCTTTACTCATAAATTTTATTATTGATTTGTGTATATAAAGTTTATTATCTCTTTTTGTTTTGCGCAGGGTCACGATAGGGAAGATATATCCAAAACCCTTTAAATGAATTTTGAATTTTGTTTTCAGGGTTGGTAAAAAAATGTCTTGATTTTATAAATACTTTAACCTATTATATTCTCTATATTCCCTTTTTCAGAAAGTTAGAATTTCACAATTTCTTTAGTTATATCCTCCACGCATTTTTTCCAATTATATTTTTTTAATAACATACTTCTCGATGCTTGAATATCTTTCTTTTTCAAATCTAAAACTTCATTTATTGCATTAAATACGCTCTGATCATCTTCTACATTACACTTTCCTGGTAAAGATTTTCCCAATTCTGCTAAAGAAGTTGCATTATTAAAGACTACTGGGGTTTCATAAAAATATGATTCTATTAAGGGTAATCCAAAACCTTCTATTGATGAGAGAAACATTGTGAATTTTGCATTTTTGTAATAGCCTGCAAGCTCTTCTTCCGACAAACTTCCATCAGGATAATATGGCTCGTAATTTGTTCCGTATTTTTTATTATATTTCTTTATTAAATCTAACGTCCTCCCCATATTCTTATGGGGAGCCCCGCTCCCAGCTATAAAAATATATTCATTCTTTTTAGGTTTAATTTTTCCTACGGGGACTTGATTACACCCTTCGGGAACAACCAATATCTTATTTTTTGTGAATTTTTTAACTACCTTCTTGGTATAGTTTGAATTTACTAAAACTATATCTGAAAACTTTAGAGAAAATAAAAGGAGTGCTGTTGTTATGGCTAAATCCAAGCGCCCTTTTTTTAAATAATATAACGGGATAAGGTCGTGCACGAAGGAAACATATTTTGTTTTTTTAACTTTAACTAATGACATATGTCCTTTAGGGAAAAATAAAAAATCCAGTTTTTCTTTTTTTGCTATTTTATTTGCCGCTCCTGGATAGAAAAATATCTTTCTTAAAAGGTATGGGGCATTTGATTTAACTACTACTTTCTTAGACTTAAACTCTTTGAAATATTTTTTATTTTTTTTTGTTAAGATAATTACCACTTCAAACTTATCTTGTTTCTCTAACTCTCTAAGGATTTCTAAGGTTGTCTTATAAATTCCTATAGATCCTGTTTTCTGAGGGTTTACATCCGCACAATAATAACCAAGTTTAACTTTCTTCATTATAAATTTAAATAAAATCCCGTATAAAAAACTATTTGTTGTGGTTATCTTTTCCCCCAAAAACCAACAATCCCAAATAGGCAAATCTTGAAATTATAGTGGCTATTCCTGCCCCTATAACTGCAGGGTACATCTCCCCCGTTATTGCCAAGGCCCAGGTAATTAATAAATAATTTAAAAGTATATTTAGGGCAGTTGAAATAACTACTGCAAATGCTATCTTTTTTGTTTTTCCTTGGGCTCCCCAGTAACCGCTGAAAATTCCTAAAAGAGGGTCTGTAAAAAGTACCAATGAAAGAATTCTTAATAAAAATACCGAATTTGAATAATCCCTTCCTGTGACAAAATTTACAAAATTAAAAATATACGGGGCAAGCACCCAGATACCTATAATCGCTAATATTGAAAGAGGGATGGTTGCGATTAAGGATTTTTTTAATCCTAACTTTAGTCTTGATTTTTTTAATTTAGCAAAGATAGGAAATAAAACTGCTGAAAAAGAAATAAGCCCCAGGACTGCGACAACTAAGTAAAATGCTGCCTGGTAATGGGCAATAAATTCTGGAGCTACAAACCTTCCCAGCATTATAGTATCAATCTGGCCGAAGAAAACTCCTGCAAAGGCGGTAACTGAAAGTGGAAAAATGAAACTTCTTATCCCCATTTTCTTCGAAGAAGATATTTTCTTTCCGACATATTTCGGAATTTTGAACAATAAAAAAGTTGAGATAATAAGATAAGAAAAACCTAAACAAAGGAATAGGGTAAATAAAATTATCCTGCTTGAAGAAGATGCCGTCAAAAAAAGTGCCAGCCCGATCAAGACTATCCTTGAGATTTGGAAGAGTATCTCTTTATGGAAGGGTGTTTTAAAGTCATTTTTTGATTGGAATAATGAAGATAAAAAAGCAGATAAATTAAGAAAAATTATATAGAAAATTCCAGCTAATAAAGCAAGGAAAAGAGGTTTTTGATAATAATAATTAGCTATAAAATATGCTGAAAAAAATAAAACCAAAGAGACTGTGATAGTTAATAAAAACTTTAACTTTGCTAAATACTCTACATATCCTTTCGAATTTTTTTGATATTTGGAGGCATATCTAATCAGAGCGGTTCCAATCCCCAGATCACAGAAACCTGCAAAAACTAAAATCGTGGAAAGTGCTAAAGAGTAAAGCCCAAAAAGTTCTTCAGACAAAACCCTCATTAATATCAAGTAGATAAATATTAAACTTCCAAATTTTGCCACCAGATTAGTTGAAAATTGATAAATTGAATTTTTCACAGCCATTCCAGCATTCCCGGAAAAGTCTCTTTTTAAGAGTCTTCTTGTTATTCCGAAAGCCTCTTTTTCAAAAATTTTTAGTTTTCCCATCCCTTTTTATCCCTCAATAAACATTAACTTCCTCAACTTTAAAAAATCATGTATTATAGAAATTTTATGTATTCTTGCTTTTAATTTTATTGTTGCAATAAAATCTAAGATTAAATGAATGCTAAACCCCAGAAGAATGTAGAAAAAATATTTTGAAAAGAAAGCGAGAAATCCCAGAACAATCAAAACCTCAATTCCGTGAAGAAAGTAAAACCCCTTGTAAAACTTTTTTCTATTTTCCCTTGAGTAACCCATAGCCAACCTCTGATTGGCAAAGCACCTCTTTGTTACCTTGATTGGATTGGTCTCTCCCCTCTTGAAAACATAATAAATATAATGGTCTACATCAATCAAGAAACTTGAAAGGAAAACTATCGTCGCTCCTATTAATCCAATCTGTGGAAAAAATAGAAAAAGAAGGGCAGAAAAAATTGCTCCCAGAATAAGGTGTGTTTTTGGAAGCATCTTATTCCTCTATCTTCTTTATGATATCTGTGAATGCCGGACGAGTTATCAAAACCCCAATTGAAATTCCTATTATTGTTGTTATCGCAAAACCTTTTAATAAGCCTGCGCCTGCCCAGATTAAAGGGAGTAGGGCAACTAGTGCTGTGAAATATGCTCCGAGAATTATTTTGAAGGCCCTTTTTATTTTCTGCTTTATGCTCAGTTGAACCTTAGAATGTGTTTCATCTAAAACAATTATCTGACTATCTATTCCTGTTCCGATTGTCGCTAAAACTCCCGCAATTGCTGGAAGATCAAAATTAACGTTAAACAGCGAGGAGATTCCAAGGATGATAATTATTTCAGAAATGCTTGTCAATAATAATGCCAGAACAGATTTGATATTCCTATATCTGAAAAATATTACTAGTGAAATTGCAAACAGTGCTGCAACACCCGCGATTAAGATGCTTCTGATGAATTCTTTTCCAAGCGTCGGAGAAATTGTGTCGAGTTTTACTATCTCTAATTTGTAAGGTAAGCTTCCAGTCTTCAAAATTGTTTGCAGATGCTTCATATCTTTTTCGGTATTTGTTATCGCATCCTCTCTCGTCTCCCCTTGACCGGATCCGGAAATTGAAATTTGTGTTGTGACTTGTCCTTTAAGACCCTCGCTGATTAATAAGCTATCTAAAAGCGTGCCATCAACATAAAGGTCTAATTTTTCGCTTAGATAATTTCCTTGTTGAGTTCTGTTCACTTCTAATTCAGAAGTTATTCTTGCGTGCCTTTCTGCTGCTTGTTGAGTTAAATAAATTGTAAATTGGAAATTACAATAATGTGTTCCGTCTTGAGCTTGATCGCATTCCCTGATTCCTGCTTGTTGTCCACTTGTTCCAACAGAGGCTATTCCATTATCTGCTCCGCCCACGAAAACAGTTTCGTTCCCTATTTTTGCTTCGAATTTTCCTTGCTGCCCGATTAAATCTCTTAAATCATCCGGAGTTGTTCCTGCAATTTCTACAAGCATGAAATTTTCTCCAGACAAGTCTGAAACTGGCGCAATGGCCATGTCTGCTATTCCGTAAACATTTAATCTATTTGAAATCACATCTACCAAATCTCTAACTTCTGCTTGAGTTAATGATCTGTTCTCTGCTTTCACCAACGCCCTAGAACCCCCGGATAAATCTAGGCCTGTTTTTATATTCGTTTTCGAGATCTCGGCAACGACAATTTTTGGGGCCTCAGAAGAAAAGTAGATTATTTCATTTCCTGAAGATGTTTTGAAAACTGTTTTGATTGGTTCTTCAGAGGGGTAAATGGAAGTTATTAATTGGGTATAATCCTCAAGAGATTCTATTTTTTCATTGTTAATCGAGACTATTATCTCTCCTTGGGTAAACCCTTGTTCCATAGCTGTCGAGTTTGAATCCACCGATTTTATTGAAACTCCGTCTTGGAGGAAGGCGGGAATCGTGGCGAAGAGAACTAATAAGATCATAAAAGAGAGGAAGATAAGGTCATAATAATCATTCTTCAAGAAAATTCCTAACAAGATATAAATTAATCCTATTAAAAAAATTGCAAGCAAAAGCAAGGGAGAATAAAGAAATATCCCTGCAAAGGCTATTGCCAATGAGACAATTAATAATCTTATTCTCCATGTTAGTTTTAGATTTATTCCCGCCATCTTATTCCTTAGATTTTTTATTTAGGTGCCATTTAAGTATTGAAACATTTGTTATCCATGTGTTAAGGATGTCAAAACCAAGACCGATTAATAATATCAAGAAGATTTTTGATAAGACTATTGAAAAACTTGAAACGATCGCCAATGCAAATCCGAGGGCTAAGATTGAAGTTAAAGTCATGGTTATCCCTGTTTTGAACGCTGTAAAGATTCTTTTGTTGATTCCTCCCTCGGAACGTTTTAGACAATGAGTAGTCAATAATATGTCTGTGTCAACAGAATAACCAATCAACATCAAGAAGGCAACGATTCCTGCAGTTGACATTTCCATTCCTAAGAGGTTGACAAGCCCAAGGGTCATCATTATATCTGCGAATGCTGAGATGATTACTGCTAGGCTTGGGACAAAGTTTCTGAACAAGATGAAAACAACTATCGCCATGAAAAGAAATGCGATTCCTATTGCAATTAAAAGCTGTTTGAAAAAGCTCTCGCTTAAACTTGCGCCAGTGAATTCAAAACTTGAATTTTCCTCGGTTAATTCCGTTTGAAAATATTCTTCTAAAACTTGTCTCGTTTCTTCAGCTGAAGATTTTGTTTGTATGATTATTGCTTTTTGTTCTCGGGTTATTAAATCATAAATTGTCCTTGTTTCTACGCCGTCGAGTTTATCTGAAAGTTCTAACTCCAATTGTTCTTGATTGGCTGGAATAGAGATAGTTGCAGTTGTTCCCCCCGTTAGAGAAATATCCTTTTTGAAAAATTCCCCCGTTGAAGAATATGTCATACCTAATTGAATAAAAACTAAAATCAAGATTATTATTGGGATTAAAAGCAAATGTTTGTAATACTTGTCGTGAAATCTTATTGCTTTTTGTTTTAAATTGATTGCCATAAAAAATTAGAGTTTTTTGAGTTTTTAAGTTTTGGGATGAAGTAAATAAAAAAGACAGCTTGGTAGTTTCACGCCTTGGAAGGCACTATTCTACCAACACATGAAGCTTAACTTCTGAGTTCGGAAAGGGATCAGGTGTTACCAACATGCTATGGCCGTCTCATTTTTTGGACTATTAGTAGCTTTATAAAGTTTTTTATGTCCGAAATTTTCCTTATTAAACCATTTCGGAACATCCAAAAAACGAGCGTTGCGCGCATCATTTTTCTGATACCCTTGATTTTTGATAATCTTAGTCACATGTGGGTGTGCCTGCGCTACTCCCGACCTTGCTCAGATCTTTTTGGTTTGCTTCCAGAATATAATTTCGCAAAATCGCTCGGTCAAACTTGTTCTCCTACTCCGGGAATTCAAAACTTTTATAAGCAAATTATCTCTGTCTTTTCTATGTGGGTGTGCCGGAGTGGTCAAACGGGACAGACTCAAGATCTGTTAGCTTATGCTTACGGGGGTTCGAATCCTCCTTCCCTCA
>CAZHMB010000002.1:0-44321 GCA_964533515.1 Candidatus Woesearchaeota archaeon
TTCCGGAAAAGATTATGGTTGTTTTGATCCCGGCAAATCAATAGTAGAGTTTGGTTTTGGCGATTCAACTAACAGACTCTGTCAAAAAATAAATCTTTCAGAGGCCCCGGGATTTGAATTGGGAGTTGAATTAGAAAGAACTGCTTCCTCTGAAAATCTAGTAATGGCGTTATATTCCATATTCGGAGAGTCTGAAATTCCTGGAGCGAGTTGCGATCTTTCCAATACGCCCTTATCCGGAGAAGTTTCCTGTTCAATTGATTATTTAGTAACTTCTCCTGGAGAATATTATGTCTGCGTTTACCCTGAAGATAGAGACAGCAGTACGAGGGTAAAAGGACACAACGCAGACTCCGGTGAAGGATGCGCTCAAACAATTAGCGACGGAGGAATGTCAGGTTTAGGAAGCAACGATTTTGCCTTTAAGATTTTCACAAGGCCAAAAAAATTCGATTCTGTGGGGGAAATTATTATCAGCAACGATGTAACTTCAGAAACTCTCGGGACAAAGATAAACAACTACATAAGAACAAAGCTATCTTCTCAAGGAAATTGTACCGAAGGCTGCATAGTCCCATTAAAAATAATTTCTTCGGTTCCTCAAGAAATAAAACTCAGCAATTTAGATTTAACATACAACCTTTACGATAGCCCTTCCAGATTCGAGGAATCTTTCCATGAAATATCCTCCACACCTTCCGAAGCAAACTTTCCTTATAAGATTATTTATTTAAACGACGCGAATTTTTCTGTTTCCGCGAGTTCAATAGGAAATAATCAATTCACTTTAAGTTTTGAAGGAGAAGAATTGTTTTCAGAGAATATCTCCGTTGTTGAGAAAACAACAATTCAAGATGTTCTTCCTCGAAGGACTTATAATTCATATCCCCTGACTTTCGAGGCATTTATTCAAACAAACAACAAGACTATCACTAATTATTTATGGGATTTCGGGGATGGAAAAAATTTATCCACAACAACAAACAAGGCGCCCCATACGTATAACTCTACCGGAATATATACTTTAAAATTAACCGTAGAAGATTCAGACGGTTTGGAGATTTCTAGAAGTTTTAGTATAGAGGTTGTTTCTGCTCAAGAGATTTTGGAGATAGAGATAAATTCAACCCAAGCAAGAATAGGGAACTTGCAGAATCAAACAAAAGATTATTCAGGTTTTGATAAAACAGAACTTGAGAGAATCTTGAATTTGACTGAAAAAGAACAAAAACTTTCTCAAATTCAACAAAGTTATCTTCAGGCAAATTCTGAACAGAGATATGCTGAACTTGTGACAGAATTACTTTCTTTGGATGTCCCAGAATCATTAGTTTTATCCGAGTCGGAGAGCAGAATAATCTTTGTTGCTTTAGAAGGTGATGTGGATGTGGATTTTTTAAAAGGACTCTCTTCTGGAAACGGCTCTTATACCGATTCAGCGATAAAAACAGCAGTTGCAGGATATGGGATAGCAGATATAAGTTCTCGGCTATCTTTTAATAAGTTTTTATCCAAAGAAAGAGAGTCCGTAGAAGATTTAATAAGAATTTATAAATTAGAAATCCAAAGAACAAATAGCTCAGGAAAACTTTTTGTTATGTTTAGTAATCTACAGGGGATTAATTTCCAGCAAGGGTCTTCGGTCCTGGAGTCTTCAGGAAAGAAATATATTGAGATACCCTCAGGAGAATCTTCTAAGACTATTTACTTCTCAACAACCCAATCTCTTCAGAATTCTAGACAACCCCCGATTTTTATCTCTCCGGTCCTAGAAAACCTAGATGTACAGAAAGATATAACTCCCGGAGCTTACGAAAGGAATTTTAGTTGGAAATTGCTCCTCATCTCTTTGTTAGTTCTTTTACTCTTGGCTTTGGCGGTTTATATTTTTCTACAAGAGTGGTACAAAAGGAGATATGAAAACTTTTTGTTCAAAGGAAGAAACAATATGTTTAATTTGATTAATTATATCTCAAGATCAAAGAGCAACAATAAAAAGGACAGCGAAATAATCTCAAGTTTAAATAAATCGGGGTGGAATACCGAGCAGATAAATTATGCCCTGAATAAATATCAAGGAAAAAGAACAGGCATGATTGAAATTCCTGTAGGAAAAGTAATCTCTCTTTTTAAGAAAATAAAGATTCCCTCAAAAAAACCAACAGAGAACAAAATTCCTCCTCAAAATAGAATGGGTCCTCCAGGAAATATTGGAAGAAACAATTTTCCAAAGAGATTTCCTCCAAGAAGATTTGGACCTCCCGGAAATAAAAGATCAAAATAGGCCATCCAAAACTTTATAAACAAATATTTGGACATTAATTCATGGAAATAAAAATTTTAAGCAACGATAAGAATACAATGGAAGTAGAAATAGCAGAGATAACTTTAGCAGAAGTTCTAAGAAAGTATCTGAATCAAGACAGTAACGTTGACTTCGCAGCATGGAAAAGAGAACACCACACTAAAAATCCTGTTCTAAAAGTAGAAACAAAAACAGGAACGCCAAAGAAAGCACTACAGGATGCAATAAAGGCAGCTGTAAAAGATCTCGACAAAATCGAAAAAGATTTTTCAGGGATGAAATAGGAATTTTCACCACAATAATCCTTATTAACTCTATCTTCTAATTTATTTTATGACAGCATCTGAAAAGACCCCAAAAAAGATTCAAAGAATTTCAACCGGAAGTTTCGATTTCAATAAATGGCTTTATGGCGGTTATGAAAAAGATGTCATAACAATGATTGCCGGGCCCCCAGGAAGCGGAAAAACAAATTTCTCAGTTCTTGCATCTTGTAGCCAAGCAAAAAAAGACAACAAAGTAATTTTTGTAGATACTGAAGGCGGCTTCTCTCCTGATCGGGTTAAACAACTTGTGGGGGATGAAAACCTAAATAAGATACTTTCAAATATTTTAGTTTTACAACCAACAAATTTCTCAGAGCAAAAAGAAACTTTTGAAAAATTAAAAAACAAAGTAAAAACCGGGCATGTGACTCTTATTGTTATAGATGGAATGGCCATGTTGTACAGATTAGAATTAGGCGATGCTATAAAATCAAAAGACGATGAAAATATCCGAGAAGTCAACAGAGAAGTCGCGAAACAAATGCGTTCTTTAGCAGAGATTTCCAGAAAGCAAAACATTCCAGTTTTAATAACAAATCAAGTTTACAAGGATTTTGTAAAAAGAGACGATCAAATAAACCCTGAAGAAAATTCAGACCAAATGCAAAAGATGAATATTGTCGGAGGCGACCTTTTCAAATATTGGAGCAAATGCATCATTCAACTTGAAAACGGTTTCATGGGAAAGAAAAAAGCACTTCTAATAAAACACCGAAGCCTACCTGAAAAAGAAATGGGCTTTGTTATAAAAGAAAAAGGCCTGTTTAGGAAAGGTTGGATTTGATTAATCAAATTGTAAACGAGATCTTTCAACTCTTTTGTGGGTTCCCTTAGATATTTTAAGATGTCTTTTTACCATAATTGAAGTCTGCCTACTTTGTTCCTCGAATGTTCTAACTTCTTGCTGTTCGTAATCTTGCATAGAGCAGGGAATCTGTGCCATAAAATATCCTGGCCCAAAATCGGGGGCTTGATTCGACTTCCTTTTTGCAGACCTTCTATTTCTATAAAAAGATTCTTGCATTCTAGGATCAATTAAAATCCATTCTCCGGGATGTTCTGCCACATATTTTTCTATATTATCTCTAAAATGCTTTTGTCTCCCCTCATCTAATCTGACATTTGCAGCGTAAGAAGGCATCTTTCCCATATCCATTATACAATTCACCTGTTTTTAAATATTATGGTCCTCTAGAATATATTTTCTCCCGCAAAAGTACTCCCACAATATTATAAATAAGTTTCACCTTATTACGACATGGGAAAAGAGGACATGAAGTTTGAAACAATAAAAAAATTAACCCAGACAAATTTCAAACTTCAGCAACTACAAAAAATAGAACATCTAGATAGCACTTCTCCACCGAGCGTTTTCATAGGAAGTAAACTAAGATACCCCAAGGTCAATATAGGAATTCTTTCTCCTTTAGATCGAGACGAGAACGCATGGGTTTACGACAGCGCAAAATATTGGGCCGACCAAAATTTCGAAATAAGAGATGTTGTAAAATTGAGACAGGGATTGTTAAACTCAAGATTCCAAACAAATGTCAAAGTAGCAAGGCAGGCCTCTTCAGGACAAGATAAACGTTTCGCTGAAATAGCAAAACAAATTGCTGTAGGAAGCAAGCCGGTCGATGTTGAAATAGATCTGAAAAACAAATTAAACACAGACAACAAAAAAGACAAAGTCCTAAAGCCGATAGGATTCAAAGGAAATTTAAAACAAGCGAAAATTATTGGAAATGTAAAAGTTGATCAAAAAGTAGACAAAGCAATCAACGACGAAATAAAATCCGCACAAGCAATGACTGATTTATACAAAAACAGCATAGACGAATATTCTCTAAGCAAAATTCTTTCGGTTGGAGTTTTAGGTTTAAAGAAAAATAAAAAGTTCGTCCCAACCCGTTGGTCAATAACAGCAACAGATGATACTCTCGGAAAATATTTAACAAAAAGAATAAAAGATTACCCCTGGATCGAAAACCACGAATTCTTTTTCGGAGAATTCATGGGAAATTGTTATATGATTATGTTATTCCCGGATGTCTGGAGTTACGAACTTTTTGAATTATATCTTCCCGGAAGTTCATGGAATCCAGGAAACGAAATAAAGGCCTCGACAAACCATGAATTTTTCGATGGAAGAAAAACATACGCGACAGAAACAGCAGGAGGCTATTACGCAACGCGACTTCCGATTTTGGAATACTTGAACAAGATAAAAAAGCAAGCTTCTGTTTTAGTCATCCGTATAGAAACCCCAAGTTATTGGGCCGCTCTTGGTGTTTGGGTTGTCAGGGAATCTGTAAAAAAAGCTTTGAACTTCAGAGGCGGAAAACCAATGCAATTTAACAGCAGGGAAGAAGTTCTTGAAGCCTGCAAAAAAGTCAGCATGATCAAATATGGTTTCAATCCAGATAAAATAATGAAAAAAAGTTTATTACTCAATACAATCAAAACCCAAAAGAAATTAGGAGATTGGTTTTAGAGATTTTTTGCAATAAAGTTTATAAAGTTGGTTTCTGTTTATGAAATATGGCAAAAAAAGGCATTATGCCAGAAGAAAGCAGAAAGGAACGTAAAAAGACCGCCGAAAGACTTTTTATTGCTGCTCGAGAAAGTGCTGAAAGAGAGAAAAAATTGAGAGAAGCAGGAGTGGAAGAATACACCCCAAGTCCCGTTAGGGCTTTTGAATTAGCTGCAGAACATTACAGGGCTCTAGGAATGCTTAAGGAGGCAGGCAAATCTTATGGGCTCGCATTTGATGAAGCTTCAAAAAGAAAAGACACCATTCCAGAGGTTGGGGACCCACGATATCTAAGAAATTTGGAGACGTATTCTGAAAGAATGGGAAAATATGCAAAGGGTTCTTGGAGAATAGGAAGGGGGAAATTAGAAGCTTTAGTAATGGCTGTCGTAGGTTTAGTTTCAGGAATATTTTTTTTATCACCTAATATAACCGGAAACGCAATAGCAAATTTATCAGATAATACCTCTTCTTGGATTGGAGCAGCTTTAATTTTTGTTGGTTTAGTCGCAGGATTTTTCTGGATAAAAAATAGAAAGAAATAATTTAATCTTCACTCTTCTCTTCTAACATCTTCTTGTAAGCTTCTCTTTTCTTTTTCAATTCTTCATTCGTCTTACAATCTGGATTGAAACAAAAAATCCATGGCCTCTTTCCTTTATTCAAGGCCATAATCATCGGCCATTCACATTCTTCACAAACTTTTTCAGCAGGTTTCATCAACCCCTTCGGCGGGAGACTAAAAGTATTTCTACAATCAGGATAAGCATTACACGCAACAAAATACCTTTTGAATCTTCGAGCATAATTAACAATCAAATCACCCTTCCCGCACTTCGGACATTTCATCAAAGTGTTCTCCCTCTTCTGCTGTTCAATATATTCAACATTCGCTTCAACCAATTCACCACCTATCTTTTTCTCATGTTTCCTGAAATGCTCTGCTATTTTCTTTATCGCTTCTTTTGCGCCATCCAAAATTTTGTCCTGTTTTCCTTTAAGTCCCGCTTTCGCTTCACGAATAGATTCTGTCTTGTCCTCAAAACTCCTGGTCAATTTTTCATCTATTATAATCGGAGAGTATTTTTCCAAAGTACTAATTAAAGACATTCCCAAAGGAGTCGCCTCTATACTTTTGTCTTTAACATAACCCCTGTCAAAAAGAGTCTCAAGAATATGTGCTCTTGTTGCTTTCGTCCCGAGATTTCTCTTATCCAATTCACTTAATATAGAGGCTGGAGAATATCTTTTCGGCGGCTGAGTTTCCTTTTGTTCAATCTTTATTTTTTTGAAACTCACCTCGCCTTCCAAATCAGGAACTTGTTCCTCTTTTAATTTGTGCGGATAAATCTCCATCCACGCTTTTTTATTTATCTCTGAACCACGAGCTGTAAACGTCAAACTCTTGTATTTTTCTTCATCAGGAATTACTTTGATATTTTTCCGATCAATAAGGGCATCATCGCAAAACAAACTCAAGAATCTTTTGTAAACCAAATTATAAACTTTTTCTTCATCTCCAGATAAAACCTTTCCAGATTTCTCGACTTCTCCTGTAGGATATATCGAAGGATGCGCCGGATCAGTTTTCTTCCCTTCAAGCGGTTTTTTCTTAACAATCAAATTCTCAACTTTGTAATGTTTCGCTAGTTCTTTGAGAATTTTACTATAACCCAAGCTCGCTGGGAGTTGCTGACTTGATGTTCTGGGGTATGAAATCAAACCTGCAAGATAAAGGCCTTGTGCAGCTCTCAAGGTGTTGCTAGGAGTTATTCCATGAAATTTGTAAGATTCGGTTTGCAGGGTTGTAAGATTAAATGGAATTCCCGGGGCTAATTTTTGCTGAGATTTTTTAGTCTCTGCATTTCCGGTCTTTCCTTCAAGTTCTTTGAAAATCTCAACGCCTTTTTTGGCCCTTGGGTCTCCTTCGGAGCCAAAAATATCTTTCGGATGTTTCAGTTCAAGTTTTGTTTTATCTCCTGAAGTCTCAACAACATCCGCGAAAACTTGCCAATAAGGTTCCGATTCAAATGCATGGATTGTCCTTTCTCTTTTTACAATCAAATTCAAAGCAGGCCCCTGAACTCTTCCTATAGACATCAATTTGAATTTACCTGTAGTTTTAATGGCGTTCATCAAAGCCCGAGAAAGATTTATACCATAAAACCAGTCGAGATAATGCCTCGTTTCACCAGCAATTGCCTGGCCCCATTCGATTCTCGGAGATTTATTATCATATGAATCATTCAATTCTTTTGTTGTAAGTGTTGAAAATTTCATTCTCGCTGCATCGTCCTGCCCGCATATATATCTCAAAACATTCAACCCAATAACTTCTCCTTCAACGTCAAAATCTGTAGCTATTGTTATTGATGAAGCTTCTTTAACAAGTCGTGAAAGATTGTCATAATATTTCCTAGTGTAATCACTTTTTTTATTCGCCAAGAAATTTGGAACCCATTTAATATCAAAAATAGGAACGCTGCTCCCAGCTTCTGTTTGTTTTAATGTAAGAAGGTGTCCAACCGCGCAGGCCACAACGATCTCTTTCCCATCCCGGTTTAATCTATAATAATAAACTCCTTTCGAGGGTGAAACTTGTTTTACTTTTTTGCCCAGTGCAGCAGCAATTTTACCGGCCGCTTGCGGCTTTTCTGTAATAATTAATTCATAACCCCCAGATTTAAGCTTAATTTTCTTAGGTTCATATTTCATAACTTTTTGAGCAAGATTCGCTTTTGCTGAGATCTTTTTCTTTTTCCCAGACTTTTTTGTCCCCTTCCCCCTACCTTTTTTTCTAACAATCTTTCCAGTTTCTCCCAACTCCTCAACTTTCTCCAAATCTTTTCTATCCGGCTTAGAATAAGTTTTCTCAACACTTCCCTCCAAGACCTCTTCCTCAACAATCCCCGGCTCCTTTTTCTCAACACTTCTTCGGACAGCTTTCTCGTCAGGTTTCTCTTCCACAACCTTCTTCTCAGTCGCTCTATCAAGATTCTCCCTATCTACTGGAAAATACCCTTCAGCAACGTTTTCTTCTTTTGTTTTCTTGGGTTTACTTGGCATTGTATATAAAAGAACGTCTAAAAGGGACTTTATATTTTTTATGTTTAAGCCCGATGTGATGTTCAAGAATTTTTTGGGTTTTAATTAGAAAGAGCCGAAGAAAATAAATATCCTTTATTCTCTAAAAGAAGGATGAGTATATTGAAAATGATAGTTTATGTCACCAATTGCAAAAGAAACATATTCTCTTGATGACGCCCCATAATCAACTTGAACATTTTTATCTTTTTTACAGATATCACATATTCTTGATTGTTTATTTCTTGGAGCAAAACTGATTAATCTTTTTTCAAGAATAATATCTCTAACATCTATTTCTCCAACAGTAAGAAGATCCATACTATCATTTAATCTTTTAAGGGCATCCCTAACAAATCCCCCATATTCTTCTGGAACTGTTTCTTTTCTAACATCCATATAAAACACTATCTTTATCTAATTTTTAAATCTTATTAAAAAATTGTTTTATTTTCTTTCGGCTTTAATTCTTCTAATTAATAGCGCTTCGCGCTTAATACACCCAAAAAATTACTGTCCCTTCGGTCGGTCGCCTTCCAACTCCCCCCCAAATTTAAATCTCAAACACCTTCCCCTTTCTTCCAACATTAATTACCCTTGTCTTTCCAATTTTTTCTTCAATGCCCTCGGCCTCATGAATATGCGCGTTAATCAAAATGTCCGGATGAAATTTATTGACTGCTTTTCTTACACTCTCACTTCCTTCAAATCCAGAAAACTCTGCTTTACTTCCCGAGGCATGCATGTGTGTCACCATTATTTTTCTTTTGATATCTTTGCGAAGTCCTTTATGGGCTTTCTCTAACAATTCCAAGATCTCGTCGTCAGGAATTCCGTGCTGGCCCATCTCTGTTCCACCGGCTCCGAAGATCCCAACATTTTTATGTTCAAAACTATAACCATGCAAGTTTTTCGCATCAGGAGAATACATTTGTTGCAAAAAATCAATTGTTGCAAAACTTTCATGATTCCCCGGAATAATCAAAACTTTCTTTCCTAGTTTTACAAATGGTCCAATCAGGTTTTTTGTCGATTGATCTGCAAAAGTAATATCGCCGGCCAAAATAACCAGATCAATATTTTCATCTTTTGCTTTTTTCGCAAGTTTTTTTACAAGGCCGGTATCTCCATGAATATCTGCCGCTGCCAAAACTTTCGTTTTTCTTTCCATAAAATATAGAAGATGGGGGGATTAATAAAATTTGCTATACCCCAAAATTTCACTACTTCCCTTGACAAATACCTCTGTATGAAAAGATTTAAAAGCATATTATCATCTGAAAACATATGTTGAAAGATATATATCACAAGATATATGTTCTATCGATACAATTAAAATGAAAGACAACCTAGACGTATTTTTTAGGAGAAAGCCGGCGATGATGCTTGTTGCTTTGAGAAAGAATACAAGAATGAGATATGGTAGTATTCTGGCCAAGGAAGTTGACTGTACTTACAGCCACGCCGTGAAGATTCTACAAACTCTCGAAGATCTCGAGTTAGTAAGCTTTGAAAAAAAGGGGCGAGTGAAGATCATAAAGCTGACTAAGAAAGGAAGAGACGTTGCTGAAGCTATAGAGAACATTCAGAAGCTCGTTAAGTAACTCTCACTAATAAAATATCATCGCCCGAAAGTTGAACTTGAAGTTCATTAGAAAGAAACATGACAATTCTAAAAGCTCCCAAAAAATGTCCCGTATGCAACAGCACACGATTCACTGTTTCAGAAAAAGGAGCAGAATGCAAAAGGTGTGGTTATACAAACAAAAGTTCTTATGAAGTTAATCAAGATTTGGAAAAAGAAGTGAATTCTATAGAATAAATAATCTACTTGTTTTTTAACATAAATTTATAAATTGTTACAAGACTCTTTCCTTTATAATCAGAATAGGATTTATGGGGTTTTCTATCATAAAGGTACTTAACGGATTTATCAACAACTAATTTCTTAATATTGACAACTTTTAAACCAAACTTTTTAGCTAAATCTTTCATTTCTTGTTCGGGATGTAAATAATAAATTGTTTCATATTTATTTTCCCTAATAAGAATCTTTTTCTTCATGGGTTGTTTTATTTCTGGAAAATATATGGCACTTGAAAGCAGGAAAATTCCCCCTTGCTTTAAATAAGTTTTTACTATCTCAAATATTTTATCTAAATTTTCTATATAATCTTCAACAAAACTCATAAGGATTATATCAAACTTTTCTTTAGGTTTTATTTTAGAAATATTCTTATGAATTATTGTGATGTTATTTAAGTTATTTAATTTTCTTTTCTTTTTTAGAATACCCAACATCTCCTTAGAGTCATCTACTGCCATTACAATAGCACCTTCCTTGGATAATTTTATACTCCACCTACCGGTTCCACATCCCAAGTCTAAAATAGATTTATTTTTAACATTTCCGATCATTTTAAGAAGTTTTTGTTCTTCAAGAACATGGATTACATTAGGCCATCCATCATATTTTGTTGCCCATAAACCATATAATTTCTTTCTACTTATCTTTTTAGCCATAAAGGAGATTATCTTTTTTAATATATAAATTTAACTAAAAAAACAAAATGGCCCCGGAGGGATTTTGGCTCCCAAGTTCCCCCGGATTTTTTAATTTACTTTTAGAAGATAATTTTGAGGGGTGAATGGGCTGTCAGTTTCTATTTTTATCCAAAGATTTAAGGAATTCAAGATGTTCTAGCTCTTGTGGCCCATAAAGTGTTCTTTGTATCGCCCTATTTGAAATAAGATTGGCAGCAAGGGCGACATTTATCATCTTTTCTCTTAAGGTTTTAAATCTTAAAGTTCTTCTCGCAAATTCTCTTGGGGAATAAAATTCTTCATACATCCCATTAATAGTGGTCTGTAGTTCATAGGGTGTAAAATGTGCTGGCCTCACAACAACATGTTGAACATCATATAAATGTGGGGAATTTTCCCTGAGTATTCTTCCTTCAGATTTCATTTGGTCATAAAATTTTGTTCCGGGCAGGGCTGTTGGGGGCATAAATTGTATGCTATGTACATTTTCTTTGCACCATTCAAAATCTTCTCTTAAACTTTCTGGAGTATCCCCTTCTCCTCCCGGCATAAACATCACATGACCCCAAAGACCTTGTTCGGCAAATATCTCTATTGCATCCTTGTTTTGCTGTGCGGAATAAGGCTTGTCATAACCTTCTAAAGAAGCATCATTAATAGATTCTAACCCAATATATAATGTTTTTATCCCGGCCCTCTTCAATGCATCGAGAACATCTTGGCGTTCTGTTACTTTAACAGTAGATTGCGCACAACTACCTCTTGCTAATCCCTCGTCTACAATTCTATCGCAAAGTTCAATGGTTCTTCTTGGAGATGCCGTAAGATTATCATCGGTGAAAAAAAGAGACATGCCTTTTATATCTCTTACATCTCTCAAACCTTCAAGAACATGATCTAGGCCTTTCATCCGATATTTTCCCCCATAGAAAGTTGTAACGCTACAGAAATTGCATGCATTTGGACAACCTCTGATGGTTTCCAAGACAGGAATATTTGCTTTAGTCCTTGTCCTTTTATTATATATCGGGTGAGGCAATTGAGATAATTCTTCTGCAGAAAGCCAGCCCTCTGGAGGATTAATAACAACCTGCCCATTTTTTTTCCAAGCAACTCCATCCAAGCCAGAGAGGTCTTCTGGATCTTGTTCCAACCTTTCTAGTAATTCTGGAAATCTTCTATCGCCTTCCTTCATAACGACTACGTCTGCGTGCCCCTCTTCTAGCCACTTTTCTGGTCTAAAAGTGGGATCCGGTCCACCAGCAACAGCAATTCCTCCAGGATTTTTTAATTTATATCTTCCAAGCAATTCCATCGATTGTGGAGAAGTCCTAGTTATTGAAGAAACCGCCAAGACATCAGAGCCGTAACTTCTTGCTTCATTCTCTGGAGTCATCTTTCCCCCAGCCCCATCAAAGAGAGGATTTATCTGTTCAACATTCCCAAATCCAGCCTGTCTTGCCACAGCCTCCAAAGTTGGAAGAGCCCTAGAAGGAATTAAACCGAATCTATCGAATACACAAAACCCCCCCTCCCCATTATATTCTCCGAATTGTGTTGGCGGCAACTCCACAAGCGTTACTTTACTTTGCTTGGTTATTTTTCTCATTTTTATAACGGTTAAATTATTCTATTTAAATATTTGTATTTCTGAAATTTGTTAAAAAATTCATTAAAAAGAGATTCAGAATTTTTTTAGTTCTGATAAAATTTTTTAGTATTGTACACCTTAAACCAAATTCTCCTAAAATATACGGCCTTTTTGGAATAACATCACTAGCAACTTTTATTGCTCCAGATCTAATTCCTTTTTTATCTGCTTGCTCTAAAACCCCATAAGATTCCATATCAACGACCAGCCAATCAGGAGAGATTTCTTCTCTAGATAAAACTGCTCTACCAGATGTTTTGATTGGGGCTTGTTGGCATCCTGGATAACAATCGCCCAACTCTCTTTCAAAAACAGAGATATCTGGGAATAATTCTGGACGATCTTCATACCCCACCCTATTAGCCACAATCACTTTTCCAACAGGGATACTTTCACATAAACTTCCACAAAATCCTATTGAGAGCACTAAATCAAGATTAGGGGTGTCGCATAAATTTGCTGTAGCCAATCTAGCATTATCAATACCAATTCCAGATACCACTAATTCAATCCCCATTTTTTCAAAACAAGTTTTTTCAAGACCCCCTTTTGTATTAAGATAATCTGGGACCTCCCATCTATTAGCATAAACCATTCCAATTTTCATTATTTATTATCTCAGAATTAGCTTCTGAGGTGCTAGCACCCTAATCATAAATTACTATCAACCTTTTTAAATTTAACTAAAAAATATCTAAAGATAGCATGAATGGCCCCGGAGGGATTTGAACCCACGACACCCAGATTTCTCAAAGCGCATAATTTCTTTTGCGATTTCCTCGGAGGCAATTTGAAATCGCCGTTCCTATTTCGAGGAAGTTCAAAAGAAACCAGCGGGTTTCTTTTAAGAGTCTGGTGCTCTGACCAGGCTGAGCTACGGGACCATAATGGCGCGAAGCCTCCAAGGCTGAGGCTCGATCGCAATCGAGTCATCCCAGTGGGAAGCTACGGGACCATAGACATGAAAGAAAAATTTAGTTTAAAAATATGTTGATTAATGACCAAAATCCCTATTTGCTTGAGATAAAATACTTTCTACATCTTCTTCTGGAATAGATTCGATTGTTAAATTTAATGGCCTTTTACTTTGGGGTACATAATGAACTATTTCAGACCTTCCTTCACCAACTTTGAAATAAACATGATCCCATTCCGCACCCGCCGGAGTTTTTCCTAAAAGACCAATTCGATAATATTTCATTTTTTTAACAAATATTCACCCTTTATAAAAATTATTATCTTCCAGTATATATTGGGATTATTCAATCCTGCGCGTTTTCACCAAAGGCATTTCTGAAATCGCTTACTCGTGCCCTCTCGTAACCTTTAGGTTATTAGGGTAACCGCAAAGGAAGGGAAGGTGCGAGAGTTTACGCGAGATTTTATCCTAAAAGTAAATTTAAAAAATCCGAGCGTGGGCTCGAGGTTAGGAAAACGTTTATGCCCTTTCCTCTGGACCTACTTGGCAGGGTACTTAGGTTTCCTATGCGATTTCGCAGGAGGCATTTCTGAAATCGCTTTTCCGCAAAAGAAGGGAAGGTACTAGGAAACCGCTTAGGTTTCCTCGATTAACTATACTCTCTCCAAGAATGATTGCATTTCTTGCATTTGAAAAATTTCGTCTCGGCTTCATCTGCCGCTCGAGTTTGCACAGTCCAGAAATAAGCTTCTTCGTTCCCGCACTTTTTACATTTCTCGTCGACCGTCGGCAAAGTTTGCTGATCTTTTTCTGATATAACACTAATTTTTTTATGGCCCACAGCTTTTTCGCTTGTAGAAATCTTAACTTTGTCTTTCGTCGAATAACTACATCTAGGGCAACCATAATTCTTCGTCTTTTTTACAAGAACCGCACCGCATTTGGGACAAAAATCCATTTTAAATAAGTATTAAGTTTCTTATTAAAGATGCTTTAAAAAACCTTTCTTTTATTAATTCTCTTCACAAAGGCCCCTTGTATTCTCCGACCTTAAAGGTTCATAAAATATTAATTTCACCCAGCCAAGCAAAGGAGCAATCTTGAATCTGGCTCTACCAACCAATTGCCCTTCATAGATTTCTTCTTCAAAAAATTGAACTCTCCCAACATTGTCGCCCATTGTTGTGAATATCTTTCCTTCAGAAGATTCTTCAATATTCATGACCCGGTGGATAATCGGTTTGTTTTCAGGACCCCCGAAAAAAACAATTACATCCCCGACCTTAAGCTTGTCGGGTTTCGCCCGAGTTATAAATAAAATATCTCCTTTGTTCAAACCTTTTTCAAAAGTGAAATCAGATTCACCGGTTTCAAAATCCTCGTAATTATCAGAATGGCCCAACCACCACCTATCAAAATCATTAAACTCCAGCAGATCATTATCGTGATACATCGAGCAAGATTCTACTATAGCAAGCGAAAGTGTAGTTCCTGTGGCTAGATTTAACAATGGAAAAAATATAAATCTCACAAGTATAAAGATGAAAATCAATGAGATAAGCCAACCCTTGAAACTTTGATCCTGCCATACCACAAACCAAAACTTTTTCCAAAAATTATTCCAACCCTCTTTTGTAATTACCATAAGATAATGTAATGAAAAGAGTTTTTAAAGTTTTATTAATTCGGACTAATTCCTCTCGCAATTTCAATACTTTCAAGAAATCTATTGTATATTCTACGGGCTTTGGGTTTTTCTTCTGAAGGGGGATTCATCAGGTCCGGATGCATGCCTAAGACACATAAGGCATATCTTGGGCTTTCTCTATCTACAATTGCACTCTTGTCTTCAGTAGGGAGCTTTCTCCTTGCCAAGTCAACTTGTTCCTCAAAGCCTAATCCAGGGGGGAGAAGCCCTCTTTTCATAGCAAGATTTATATACGCTTCGCCAAACCAAACCCCTCTTTGGTCTCGGACATATTTTCCACGATAATCCGGAATGGGTCCAACAGCTAGCTTAAGAGTATCTCTCTCATCAGCAGGCATTCCATCGACAACACACATAACAGGAGCAAGAGGATGATATCTAGAGAGTTTTATTTGACGTCTTTCAGCAGGTGACAAGGGTCTGAAATAAATTTCATCTCGACTATTTCCATTAGTTCCTTCAGAAGGAGGTGGCGTTGTTTGGGCGTCCGGAGAGTTTCCTGTTGTACAATAATTCTCTGCACAAGTACTCATGAGTATTATCTCACCAAAACAAAAGTTAGTCTCCTTATAAATCTTCTCCCGTCAAAATAAGTTTTCGTATAAATTAAGACAACAGAATATTCCTCAGAATATCAAACCGCCAACTTTAAAAACCCAAATTTCAATAAAGAGATATGGTTTTCAAGATAAATATTGGATCAAAATCAGGAAAGACTTTCAAGCTAGAAGCTGAAGCAGAATTCTTAATTGGTAAATCTCTTAATGATAAAATCTCAGGCAAAGAACTTTTACCGGCTTTGGATGGGTGGGAATTCGAAATAGCTGGAACTTCAGACTCCGCGGGATTTACTTCCCATGAAGGCGTTGAAGGAATTGGTTTAGGAAAACAGCTTTTGAGCTACGAAAAAGGAATGCATAAAAGACCAAAAGGAGAAAAAAAGGTAGGCAAGAAACCTGCAGGATTAAGATTAAGAAAAACAGTTAGAGGGAAAGTAATAAGCCCTGCAATTTCTCAAGTGAATTTAAAAATAATCAAAGAAGGTTCAAAGAAACTTGAAGAAGCTTTCCCAGACCAAGCAGATGCCGAAGCTAAACCTGCAGAAAATTCCGAAGCCCCTGTTGAAGAGAAGAAAGAGTGATAGGCCACCCAAAACTCTTTTAAACAGACTTATTCTTGAAATTACATGACTAAAGAAAATAAGGAACTTCCAGAAATAAACATCGGAGTAGTCGGCCACATCGACCACGGAAAGACAACTTTGTTAAATTGTTTGTCAGGAAAGATGACCGACACACATTCTGAAGAATTAAAGAGGGGAATAACCATAAAATTAGGTTATGCAGACATTACAATTTCTAAGGATAAAGATAATTACAATACGGAAGGAAAAGGAACTCCTGAAAGATATGTAAGTTTCATAGATGCTCCCGGACACGAGATGTTAATGGCAACTATGTTGAGTGGGGCTGCAATCATGGACGCTGCAATTTTAGTAGTCGCGGCCAACGAGGGAATTAAACCACAAACAAGAGAGCATTTCATGGCCTTACAATCAAGGGGAATAAAAAATATAATAATCGTCCAAAATAAAATTGACGTTGTTTCAAAAGAAGACGCCCTAAAAAATTATAAGGAACTAAAGGAATTTGTTAAAGGAACGTCTGTAGAAGATTGTTCGATAATTCCAGTTTCAGCTCAACAGAATATAAACATCGATAAGATCCTTGAAGAAATATGCAACCTTCCGATACCTGAAAGAGATCTTTCATCAGAACCTCTTTTTTTAATAGCAAGAAGTTTTGATATCAACCGCCCCGGAAAAGATATCAAGGATTTAAACGGCGGAGTTCTCGGAGGAATATTAAAACAAGGTCAGCTAAAAGTAGGGCAAGAGATTGAAATAAAACCCGGACTAACATTAAAAAAAGCAAACCAAATAACTTATCATCCTATAAAAACAAAAATACTTTCATTGTACAAAGGAAGCGATTCAGTTAAGTTTGTTGTTCCAGGAGCGAGCATTTCTATTGAAACTAGTTTAGATCCGAGTTTAACAAAAACAGATTCGCTAATTGGGGGGATTGTTTCAACTCTAGGAACTCTTCCAGAAATTTCAAACAACATAAAACTTTCAATAGATTTATTCAAAGAAGTTTTCGGAACGGGAAAACCCCTCCCAGTTGATGAAATAAAAACAAAAGAGATGTTAATGTTAAATATCAATACTACAACAACCGTTGGAGTTGTTGAGAAAATATCAAAAGACAAAAAAGAAATTGAATTGTCTTTGAATATTCCTGTAGTTGCATTGAAGGGCGACAATGTCGGAATCGCTCGAAATATAGGTGGACATTGGAGATTAATCGGCTCTGGCGAGGTTATTGGACAGTGAGTAAAGTCGAGTTATATCACAGCTTTTCAATGGCCGAGTAAATTTTATAAACTCTCTTTCTTATAATCTGTTATGCTAAACAAAAAAAAGAATGTGAAAAAGCCCACAAAGAATGCTGAATTAAAAGAAGATTTGAAGGAAGAAAAGGAAGAAGCTAGATCTTTGAGAAGAAAATTAAAAGACCAATCAAAAAAACTCCAGGCCGAAACACGAAAAGCTGTCATAACTGCTGTTGTTGCCGCCTTCGGTTTTCTTATGGCTCTCGCATGGAGGGATGTAATTTCAGAATATGTAAAATTGCTTGTTGAAATCTCTCCCGTTCAAGGAAAATTAATTTCGGCGACAATTGTAACTATAATTGCAGTAGTTGGGATTATGATTGTAACCAGATTTAATGTTAAGGAAGAAGGGAAGTAAATTTTCTACCGCGGTTGCCCAAAATAATTTCCATTATCCAACCGGTTTTGATATTGGTTTTTTAATCCTGTAAGTTCACGCTTGGCTGTGCTATAAAGTGCACCTACCCTGCAACTATCAAGAGTTTGGAGTCTCCCACATATGGGAAAATTCTCACTTTCATCTTCACTCGCTTTTCTCAATAATCTTAATTGTCTATTTATAGAAGTGATTCTTAATTGCAATCTTGATTGTGTGGGTCTTGAATCTCTCATCTTATATATTCAGAACTATCCTCTGTAGCCAATCACCAGAATTATTTACTTTTAACAATCTCAACACACATACCAGCAGCAACAGTTTGACCAGCGTCTCTAACCGCGAATCTACTCATCCATGCGTTTTCTTTTTGAGTTTCAATACACAAGTTTCCTTGTGGCTTAATTTTTACTCTTGCAACATCTCCGTTCTTCAAGAAGTCTGGGTTTTCCTCAGAAACTTGTCCAGTCTTAGGATCAATCTTTGCAATCAATTCAGTAAATTGACATGGAACTTGAGCAGTGTGAACATGGAATACCGGAGTATATCCTTTTGCTAATACTGTTGGGTGGTTGATTACCGCGATTTGAGCAATGAACTCCTCAACAATTGGGCAAGGGTTTGCAGAGTCGCAAATTACGTCACCACGAGCGATGTCTTTCTTACCAACACCACGAATATTAATACCTACATTGTCACCAGCTGTAGCCTCTGGAAGAACTTCATGGTGCATCTCTATAGTTTTAACTTCACCTTCAATTCCTTCACCAGTTCTACCCGGAAGAACTTTAACTTTCATTCCCGATTTCATAACTCCAGTCTCGACTTTTCCAACAGGAACAGTACCGATACCAGTAATTTCATAAACATCTTGAACAGGCATTCTCATTGCGTACTCAGTTGGTAATTCTGGAACAGGGAACTTGTCCATTTGCTCTAAAATTGTAGGTCCTGAATACCAAGACATATTCTCAGATTTCTTTCCGATGTTGTCTCCTTTTAATCCTGAACATGCGATAAAAGTAACCTCGTCAAGTTTGTAACCAACTTGCGAAAGTAATTTTCCAACGTCTTCTTTAACCTTGTTGAATGTTTCTTCTTTGTATTCAACCATATCCATCTTGTTAATAGCTACGCATAAACTTTTTACACCCATTGTTCTCAATAGCCAAAGGTGTTCTGTTGTTTGTGGCTGGACTCCAGCAGGAGCAGCGATAACCAAGAAAGCAGCATCTGCTTGTGACGCACCAGTGATCATGTTTTTAACGAAGTCCCTGTGACCAGGCGCATCAATGATTGTGATTTCGAAATTTTGCGTTACAATTTTCTTGTAAGCAAGATCGATAGTAACTCCTCTTTCTCTTTCCTCTTTGATTCTATCCATAACGTATGCCGTCTCCTACCCGACTTTACCATGTTTCTCAGCTTCTTCTCTAAGCTTTTTCATCTCTTGTTCAGGAACTGCTCCACCTTGGAATAACAATTGTCCAACGCAAGTAGACTTACCTGCATCAACGTGTCCGACGAACACAACATTCATATTTGGTTTTTCTCTAGCCATGATAAAACAATAAAAAAATAGGTTTATAAATCTTTCGAAATAGAAAATCAAGGAAACAAAGAAAATTTGTCGACGGGAAAATATATAATACCGAATTCAGACAAATTCCAAATAAACTGAACCACAATAATTTTTAAAAACATAGAATCCGTGAAATACCTCATGGCAGATGTTCCTCAAGGGGCCGTTAGAGAAAGTTTCGGAGCAAGAGAATTAGGTACAAACCCGGGAGAATTAACTCGCGTATTTGAAGGAACTACTGAGGTAAACTATTTTCATAAAGAGAAGGGGGCAATTATTTTATCTCCTCAAAATTTAAGTCAAGGAGATAAGGTTCTCAAAGGTAGAGGATACGAATCTTCGGGGTTTGGAGCATTTGAAGCAGGATTCGAAGACCGGAACCCTCCGGAGGATCCCAGGTTCAAGGAATTTTATGATGCTGGAAAAAAGGCTGGAGATACAATGGAAGCCGTGTGCGGTTAATTCTCCCCCCAAATCAAAAAATTTATAAACCCACAATTCTCACTATTTTTATCTACTCCTAGACATTTACGTCTAGCGAAGCGGGAAATCAGTTGGGTTATTGCAATTCCAACGGAGGCAAATAAAGAATTGCCCTCGGTTGCTGGATACAAAACCCGCTGGAGGTTTTGAAAAATGTTATTCATCATAAAAGTTACAACAAACAAAGAAGAACGAGCAGTTGAGATGATCTCAGACAGAGTTAAGAAAAAAAATCTTTTGACTTATGCAATCGTCAGACCCCACGGACTTCGAGGTTATGTAATTATAGAAGCTGAAGATAGAGAATCGGCTGAAGAATCGGTTTTCAATTTGCCTTATGTTAAAGGAATAATCGGAAAAACAATTTCTTATGAGGAAATAAAAAACATGGTTGAGCCAACCATTGCCGAAGTTTCAATAAAAGAAGGCGACATTGTTGAAATAATCGGAGCGACATTAAAAGGCGAAAAAGCAAAAGTTTTAAGAATAGACAAACAGAAAGAAGAAGTTGTGGTTAGCTTGCTTGGAGCAACGGTCCCATTACCAGTAACGGTAAAGATCGACAATGTAAGAGTTATCCGAAGAGAAGAAGGAGAAGAATCAGATGAAGAAGAAAATGATCAACAAGAAACTAAATCAAACGAGGAATCGGAATCAGAAGAAATGGTTCCAGGATTAGGATAAATGGAAATAAAACTTTTAGTCGAAGGTGGAAGCATGAAACCCGGACCCGCGTTGTCCCAACAGTTAGGACCAGCAGGAATAAACATGGGCCAAGTAATTTCACAAGTTAATGAAGCCACATCGGGCTTCAAAGGATTAAAGGTTCCAGTAACTTTAGAAGTAGATACAGGAACAAAAACTTTCGAAATCTCTGTCGCATCTCCACCAATGTCTGAATTAATAAAGAAAGAAATAGGTTTAGAAAAAGGATCAGGATTACAAGAAAAAACAAAAGTAGGAAACGTTGCAATAGAGCAATTAATTTCTGTGGCAAAAACAAAATTACCCAACATGATATGTCGAGATCTTAAGGCTGCTGTAAAAGAAGCTGTCGGAAGTTGTGTTTCTTTGGGTCTTTTAGTTGAGAACAAACCCGCAACAGAAATGGCAGAAATAATCAACAGCGGAAAATACAATAAAGAAATTGAAGGAGAAATGACTGAAGTAGATCCTAAAAAGCAAGTACAAATGAAAGACTTTTTTGAAAAATATAAAGAGGAACAAGAGAAGCAACTTGCTGTTGAACAAGCTGCTGCCGAGGCTGCTGAAGCTGAAAAAGAAGCTGCAAAGACAACTGCAGGAGCTGTTGAAGGAGAAGCAAAACCTGAAGGTGAAGCCGGGGCTGAAGCCGGAGCAGAAGAAGGAAAGCCTGCCGAAGCTGAGAAAAAACCAGAAGAGAAAAAATAAGTTTCTTATGATTAAACGAATCACAAAGTTTATTAATTAACTATCTTGAATTAATTATATGGGGCTATGGGGTAGTCTGCTTAGCCTACGAGGTTTGGGACTTCGTGACCCCGGTTGAAATCCGGGTAGCCCCATTTTAAAGTATCACTCTATCACAATAATTCTTTTAAACAATGAGGTTTTGAATAATAGATGCCCAGGAAAGAATTATCTAAACCAAGTGAAGAATTTTTAGATGCATTAATAACTTCAGGTACATCTGCTGGCACAATCGATTGTGAATTTTGTGGAAGGGTTCATATTCCAGATAAATCTCCAGGAATGGATTGGGAACCCGGAGAATTTGAAGAATTAGAAAGAAAATCAAAACAAGAACCGGACAAATATATCTTACATTCTGAGGATACTGTACATTGGGGGATTCTAGATGGAAGACAATATATTGCAGATTGTCCCTGTAATTTGGTCGCAAAATACGAGAGATTATTTTGGAAGAACAGATCTGTTATAGAAAGTTATTTTAGAAAAAGAGCAAAAAGGGAATTAGAAGATGCAAAGAGAGAGTCAAGATTAGCAGAATCGGTTACAACAGCGGTTAGCACTTCTCGATAAGAAACTTTAAAAACCAACTTTTTATCAATATATTGTAGAAAATGAAAATTCAAGGTCTAAATAAAATCTCTGCGATTTCCTTAGAAGGCATTTCTGGAAAACTTCAATCTTGCAAAAGTTGGAGTTCCGGAAATTTCCAATTTCCGAATCGCCCTTCCGCACTTCGAGGAAGGAGCGCGAGGAAAACAGGGGGTGTCCTCGCATGCCAACTAAATTAAAGAAAGTAGGAGCTGCAGGGAAGTTCGGTGCAAGATGCGGAAGACTTTTAAGGACAAGGTTCGTTGCTGTTGAGTCAAAGCAAAGACAAAAACAAAAGTGCCCTTACTGCGGAAAAATAGGAGCAAAAAGACTTTCAAACGGGATATGGCAATGCATTCGAAAAAAATGCCACAAAAAATTTACTGGAGGAGCATATTACTTAAAAGAATAAAATGGTTACATACAAATGTTACAAATGCGGAAAGAAATTGACTGATAAAGAGTTAGAAAAAAGATTTACATGTCCGGCTTGCACGTCAAAGATTTTCATAAAACCGCGAACTAAAACAAAAAGAATAAAGACAGATTAAAATGTCAGATAAAAAAGACCAAGGCGAAGGTCAGAATTCTATCCAAGAAATGCAATTTATTGAGCAAAACCTTCAAAGTCTTATTTATCAAAAACAAGCATTTCAAGTTGAACTTTCTGAGACTCAATCGGCTCTAAAAGAAGTTGAATCTTCTGATGAAGATGTATTCAAATTAGCAGGACAAATCTTGATCAAAACAAAAAAAGACAAGATTCTTGAAGAGCTTAAAAACAAAGAAAAGATCCTGAATTTGAGATTAAAAAGCTTAGAGAATCAAGAAGCCCAATTAACTGACAGAATTGAGAAATTAAGAAACAGCGTCGTCAAAGATAAAAAAGACGAATAAAACAGTTGAAAAAAAGTTACGAAATATTTATAAATCTCCCATATTTACATCTATCATGGTATTCGATAAAATAAGACAAGCTTTTTCAGGAAATCCCTCCGAGGACATGGAAAATGATTATCTTGAAATAGATTTAGAACAAGAATCAAAAGCTGAAAAAAAGGTCAAAGTAAGAATTTTCTCTTTAAAAGACTACGATGATGTAACCGAGATCCTAAATGCATTAAGAGAAGGATACACTATTGCAGTTATTGATATCAAAGAGCTAAGAAAGAAAGATTCTATTGAATTGAAAAGGGCGGTTTCAAAAGTTAAGAAAACAGTTGACGCTCTTGAAGGAAGCATCGCAGGTTGCGGAGAAAACATTGTAATCGCAACACCAAGTTTCGCGAAAATCGAAAAAAAGGCTTCTGGAAATGAAGGGCAAGCTGAAGAAAAGAATAGGTTTGAGTGATTTTTCTAATCAAAACATTTATATCCCCAATATTTTTTCTCCAGACATGAAAACCTTATTCATTCCTTCAAAAAAGAAATTTTCAATTAGCGCTAGCCAAATATCAAGATTATCAAAATCTTTACCAAATAAGATAGCAATTGTTTATTCTATCCAATTTAAAGAACTCGCAGAGAAAATAAAATCAGAATTACCAAACACAATTACACTATTTCAACAAGTTCTCGGATGTTCAAAGCCCAAAATATCAAAAGAAACTGAAGCCATACTATTAATAGGAGAAGGCAAGTTCCATGCTCTTGGGTTATCTATAGAAACTCAAAAACCAGTTTTTATTGCTTCAACTGGATCAATACACCGGAAGCCGAGTTTAGGGGGCGGGGTGCCAGTTGAAGGCTTAAAAATCTCTAATAACAAAACGCCAGAGATTTTTATTTTCTCAGGAGAGAAATTAGACAAAGTTTCAGAAAAAGAGATCAAAAGATACCAACAGAGAAAAAAAGCGGCATATATGCAATTTCTGCACGCCGATAAGGTAGGAATTTTAGTATCAACAAAGCCAGGACAAAACAGATTAGAAAGGGCGGAGAAATTAAAAAAGAAATTGGAAAAACAGAACAAAGAAGTTCACATTTTTATCAGTAATAATATAAACCCTCAAGAATTTGAAAATTTCCCAGACATTCAATCTTGGATAAACACTGCTTGCCCAAGAATGGACATGGCCGATGAAAGAAACAGGATCGTTAATTTAGGGGATGTTGAATAGATAGCGTTTATCAAGAATATTAAGTTGCACAAGATTTGTTAATTTTTTTACTTTCTCAATTCTTTGCGAAGAAATCTGGCAAAGCCGATTTCGGAGTCTCCTCCTCAAACCCGCGTAACACTAAAAACAGTTTTCAAAGCCACAACAATAGTTGCGGGAACAAATAAAGTTAACAAAGCACCAAAAACAGTATTAACGGCATCGGCAATTGGGAAACCAATCAATGAACCTTTCACTGCGTCCATTCCAAAACCAGAAACTATAACTAAAACCGCCCCAGCAATCAAAAAAGTCTGGCTATCTTTTCCTGTAACATTCACGCTTCCAACAAAAAATCCAAGCAACACAAGAATAGCATAAATCTGCGGACTATATTTAGCAAGCGAAGGAATCGGAATAAGAGTTGTTGATAATCCGATCAAAATAGCCAAAACGACACCTATAAGAAAAGCCCATGCACCCAAACTATTTTCAGTAGCTTTAATCACCATTTTAATCTATAAAACAGAGACAGCTATATATATAAAGGTTTTTATGTTTTCTATAAGATAATTAAACGTATATACTCCAGTATAGAAAAGTTTATAAACTGTCATAATTTAAGAATGACAACTCAAAATGAATACAAAAACAACAGCGTCGATATTCGCATGTTTTCTAGCAGTATTTTTAATGATTAGTTTTACTGGTGCTAGCGTTTTAGAACTGGACTTGATAGATGCCCCTGTTACTGCAATTCATGGTTCAGAAGTTACAATTACATTTAATGTTTCTGCAGAAGGCGCAACAATGGATTACACAGAACTTAATTGGTCTGAGAGTTCAGCGAATCTTGGTTGTTCGTGGAAAACTCTCCCTTCAAGAACTTCGATTAATCAAGGAGAAGTTTTTGTTGAGACTGCTGTTTTAATAATTCCTGAACATCAATCAGGAACAATAAACGCAATCATAGATCTGCAATCAGAAACATCAGCAGAAGATCAGTTACCAATAACTATAACAATCAACGAGACACCATCACTTTCATTGACAACAGATAAACTCTTAACAAAAATCTCAAACGGAACATTAATTGTAAAAAATACAGGTAATAAAGACTTGGCAGGAATTTCTCTTGCACAAACAAGCTCAGCGGATTTCACAGTTTCTTTTAGCGATTCAAATTTTGCATTAAGCGCAGGAGATTCAAAGTCTGTAACCGTTTCTTCAAATGATGTTGCAGATCTTGAAGTTGGCGACGACAATACTTTAAATATAAAAGCAGTGAACAGTTTGGCAAATAGTTCCCAAGTTACATTGGAGGTTCCCATTTCTTTTTGTGAGGGAGTTTCAAATGCGGCCGACCAAGAACTTTCTTTAGAAATTGAAGTGACAGATGGCTTCGGAGACGATGAGGAGTACTGGTATCCATTTGATGAGGTAGAATTAGAGTTGGAGATTGAAAATGGAGATTATGACACCGAAAATATCGAGATTAAATTCTGTCTTTATGACGAGACCCAAGGAACTTGTGTTTTAGATGAAGGGGATGTAGATATAAGCGAAGATGATTTTGATTTAGATGAAGGAGATGATATAATAACAAGAATCTCGTTTCGAGTTGACCCTGATGATTTAAAAGAAGGAAATACAAAATACAAAATATATTTAAGTGCTATTGGGGAGATTGATGACAACGACGATAATGCCGAGGACGATGGGGTTGCAGGGGATAACACATGTGTTTCTATCCCAGCAGAAATAGAAATAAGAACGGGCGAGAATTTTGTCATTGTTGATGATATAGAAATTCAAGAAACAATACAATGTGGATCAAGCGTAACTTTAACAGCAGATGTGTGGAACGTTGGAGATAATGACATGGATGATGATGAAGTTTATTTGTGGTTATTCAATGAGGATCTTGGAATAAATGAATTAATCGAATTTGAAGATGGAATTGACGCCTTTGAGTATGAAAGTTTTGTATATACCTTTGAGGTTCCAGAAGGATTACAGGAAAAATATTACGAGATTAAATTAACTGCTTATGATGATGACGAATATGACGAAGACGATATTTATGAAAATTCAGAAGATGATGAAGCTGAATTCAATATAATCTTTAAAGTTGAAGGAAACTGTGGAGTTACTCAAAGCCTAGCAGTTTCAGCAACTCTTGAATCAGAAGCTATGGCTGGAGAGGAACTTATAGTTCAAGCAACAATAACAAACGCCGGAGATGAAACAGCGACTTTCGATTTAGATGTTTCAGGTTATTCAAGTTGGGCCGAATCATTAGATATTGAAGATGAAAGTTTCACACTTGATTCAGGAAGTTCAAAAGATATAGCTCTAACTTTCTTAGTTGAAAAGGATGCCGAAGGAAATCAAGATTTCGATATAGAAATTTCTTCAGACGGAGAGCTAGTAAAGACACAACCCGTACAAGTTAGCATCGAAGTTAAAGAAGGTTTCTGGAACAGAATAACTGGGGCCGTTACTTCAGATGGTGAAGGAAGCGTTAACTGGTATGTTTGGGGAATTGCATTATTGAACATAATTTTAATAATTGTTATCATTGTTGTGGCTGTAAGAATCGCTCGAAGATAATTCTTTTTTACAAAGACAAGCAAAAAAATGACAAAAAGAAAATTGTTTTATCTTGAAGAATCTCCGATAATAAGAACTTCAGTAGAAGATTATTTAAGACATTCTTTAGGACAGTGGTTAGATATAGTAGCAGAACCTCTTTCTAAAACTCCCGAAGGAAAAACTGAAGAAAGATTAAGACAAGTTAACCCCAATGTAGTTATAATATCAATGACTGGAAGTTCAGGACCAGAGGTGGTTGATAGATCTTACGAATTTATTAGAGCTTCTATTGAGATGGGCAATAGAACAATTGCGGACAATTCACACGGGGAAATAGATTGGGGAAGAGCAAGAGGAACCGGTTTAAGAATCATGCAAACTTATTATTTAGCTGACCAAAGAGATTTTGAATCATTACTTGTTGGACCCCTGGACCTTTTCCATTAATCTTAATCTTCATTACTTTTTTAAACTTCTATCTCTTAAGAGATTTATGAAAAAAGAGAGCAAACAAATTTTAAAAATTATCATAAGATATATCTTAATTTTACTTGTAGCGATTCCAAACTTTTATCTCTTTTACAAGGTCTTTACACTTCCGACAACATACCTAAGTTACTTATTATTTCAGATATTTTTCAGTCCGAGATTAATCGGCGGATCTTATATTTTATTAGAAAATATCTTAATAGAGATAATCCCTGCGTGTGTTGCGGGTTTAGCATATTTTTTATTGTTTGCATTGAACCTTTCCGTTCCTGGCATAACCTTGAGAAGAAGAGTTAATTCCATAGTTTTTTCATTTGCTTCACTACTTGCACTGAATGTTCTGAGGATATTTTTGCTGGGGAATTTAAAGGTTTCAGGTTTAGCAGGATTTGAAAGTTTGCATCTTTTTTCCTGGTTCTTTTTATCCACCATTTTTGTTGTTGGAATATGGTTTCTAGAAATTAAGATCTTTAAGATAAAAGGAATTCCCGTTTATGAAGATTTGAAAGTTTTATATGAAAAATCTTCTTTCAAAAAATCAAAATAAACTAAAAATTCCAAGACTTCCGATTAATATAACAATTCCTGCTATCAAAACCCCAAGTGATATCCCGAGGATACTTTTCTTCCGGTCCAATTCTAAAAGCCAGGATAATAAACAACCCGTCCAGGCACCTGTTCCTGGAAGAGGAACAGCAACAAAAAGCATCAAGCCCAAGATAATAGAGGCATAGTGGTTTTTCTCGTATTTGTTCACTTTCCTCTGAAACTTTTCCAAATATTTTTCAAATAACTTCCTGTAAATTTTAATCTTCATAAAAAGATTATGCAAATTATCCAAAAACCAAAACACAAAAAAAACAACAAGAATATTTATTAAAACTATCAATGTAAAAATAAGAAAAACATTTATATGGTTTTCAAGAGCATATGAAATAGCAATGGGAAGGCCGACACGGAGTTCAGTTATTGGGAGAATCGTAAACAATACTGCAATGAGCAATTTCAGAACCATCTTATAATTCCTTTGGGACTCTTTCCAAGATCTCCATTAAAAATCTTTCAGTAACATCTAACATCTCACAATTATTTATAACAAAATCATAACAAGAAGGTCCTGTTTGGATTATTTTTGATTCTTCTCCAGATTTGATTTCGATATAAGTATATCTCCCATATTCGTCGCACTCCGCCGTCAAATTTTCATCTTGAATCAAATGCGCGTAACCCATTTTTATCCCAATGCTTCCAAGAACTTGATTAACATTTCCCATAGCAACACTCCCATAGCCTTGGCATGAAAAATCATCTGTTAAATTAACGATAACTAAATCGGTTATAGAGAATTCTCCCTCAAAAGGAATTCTTTTATCAACTTGTCTAGGATCTTTTCTCAGCCAAACATTATAATTTGCGGGGTTCCCTTCGTATACAACAGAATAGTCTGTATGATAAAAGACAATGCCCCCGTCGTCAACCATTCTTTCAAATTCAACTTCACGGAATTCAAATTTTTTACCCGACTCATTGATGTAAAAACCAATAAAAAATAAAACAAATATTCCTACTAAAATTATCAAAGTATTTCTAAGTATTTTATCCTCTCTTTTAATTTCTTTTTTATTAGCGTGATGTTCCGGAACATTCCCGCAGGCCTTTTTTATTTTCATCTTACCTTTTTCATAAATCTCATAAATCTCGCAAATCAGAGGATTGTTAAACCTCTTTTCTTTCGTTCCATTTTCATCCTTCTTCCCAGCAGTTTTCTTTTTTGCCATGTTAAAAATTAGGAAAAATAGTTTTTAAAGTTTTATATTATAGATTATCAACCTAAATTAAAGATTTCCAATAAAAATTTATCTGTCAATTTAAGAATTTCTTGTTCCCCATTTCCAGAGATATAAACACATCCCCGTTCTTGATAGACCCTATTCTCAGAACTATTAGTTATAATGATAAAATTATTCTCACAATTTTTTGTCGGCCAGTCTTCTTTACGTTCAATCTCAGATAGATTAACGGCAGTCTCATTTCCGGGGTAGGCATTACGTATTCTCAATGCAAGTGAGTTAAGATTAACATAGATATCTGCTTCAGCAATTCCTGTATCTGAAGAAGAATAAATATACAAAGGTTTTCCGGAGTAAGTGTTCAAATATCTTAAGCCATCAAACTCTAGATAATCAACATATTCTTTAATTTCTGAAGGATTATTACTTATTGCAAAGTCAAAAGTTCTATCTGCAGAGGATAATAACCATTGGCTATTCTTTTCGATAAAGACGTTTCCTTTATATTCAATCTGATTTCCAGAGGTATTTTCTTCATTTTCCTGGCTCATAAAGCTATAACCAAAAACACTAAACAACATAATCACAACTAGGACAGTCCCAAGAATTATTTGGTTTCTTTTGCGCTTTTTTGATTCAATATCTTTTGAACCTCTTGTAGTTAGTTTTCTCATTTTACAAAAAATCTCTCTTTTGGAAAAGGCATAAAATTTTTAATTTTTTCATACTTAAATACTACAAAAAAGACTATAAAAAGTTTTTCCATAGCTCTCGCCGTCTTGTAAAAAAAGAAAAAAAAAGAAAAAAATAAATTTTTGTTTTTAGCTTTATAGAGTAACTACTTCGCCTGTAACAGTACTATAAGTACCATCTGCAGCTTCTGTGTTCTTCATTGTGCTAGTAGCCTTTACAGTATCTTCGGCATTGTAACCAGCTACAACAAGTGCTGTTTTACCTGATGCGAAAGCACCATCAACAGTTTTAATCAAGAATTGTCCTGATCCCACTCCAGTAGCAGCTTCGAATGCATCTCCACAAGTTCCGCTTGCAACCCCAAGGGCTGTAGCAGCAGCAGAGTTAATACATGAACCACCAACAATTACAACATTCTTATTTTGCCAAGAAGTTTTCTCAGCATCAGTATACAATGTTGTACCTAAGTCAGTACCAACAGTAGCATCAGAAGATGTAACATATACACCCGCCATTGCTTCTCCACCGTGGTATGTAACTTCAACATAATCCTGGTCTCCAGCGTCATATTCTACAAATTTTGTAGCAAGAGCACTGTACATCCAAGATTGGTAAACATCTGTATCATCCTTCTCTCGTGTTACAGTATTGTTATTAACATCTGTAACAGAAGCATAATAATTAGATGCTCCATTGTTTCCAATAGTTATATTGAAACTATATCCAACACCTTTGTCCTCATCCTTGTTCTCCTCAGTAAAGAGAAGACCATATGTAGAACGTGGGTAATATGAACATGTCACATTACCAACAGGATCAGTAGCATTATACACATTTACGTTTGAATAACCCAATATTGTGTTATCCGCGGTTAGAGTGCTAGCAAGACTATTGTTTCCAATAAATTCAGCACATGATGCAGGTTCGGAAACCTCAGCATCTGTTGCAGCAGTAACTACATGAGGTAATTGTATTTTCAATCCTTCTTTTGTATAAAGTTCATCGAAAGAAACACCACTACCTCCAGTAAATACAACTTGCTCACTATCAGTAGTAGAAGTTACAGTTGCCAAAGTTAATTCTACATTACCAAATGACACTTCGTCATCTTGTTTTGCGTTATTATACTTAGTAACCCAATCACTACCATCGTTATACTCAATATCAACAGTATCATCTCCAGTAGTAGGATCTGTAAATCCTGTGGCTCTAACTAGATAAGACTCTGCATCATTTGTATCTGCCCAAGTAGCAACAAACATACTATCATTAGTACTACCAGTACCATCCCAGGTCAAAGTAGATGTTGCAGAAGTGATCATCAAAAGATCAGTATCTTCACCAACAAATGAATAGTTTGTATTACCTGCAGCCTTTCCAAGAATTGGTATGTCTTCAGATCCTCCCATCATAGGGAAACCATTCAAAGCAACATAATCATTTCCTGCAGATTCAACTGTAAAAGTTTCTTCTGTAGGGAAATCAATTCCTCCGAAAGCCAATTTAACAGCTTCGAATCCTGGCATTGTTATCTCTTGGTCAGCAGTGATGAAAGTTTCACCATTCGCTTTCCACTCAATAACAATATCGTCAAGCGTGTTTGTAGCATTAACAATGTGACCGTACACATTCTTAACGTCTTCATCGTTTATCTGAACCTTAACTCCATTCTCAATTGTAAGCTTACCAGCACCAAGACTGAATTCAACATTCTTAACACCACCAGCATAATCTTGAACTGCAATATCTTTGATACCTACATAAGAACCATCACTTAATTTGTAAGTTTCAGATTCAGCTAAAGTGTTTGTAGTTTCACCATCAACATTTAACTTTACTTCAGCAGCACCGATAAATGCAATAGAAACTTCTTTACCACCAACAGTCTTAGTTTCTCCTTCAGATAAAGTTGTGCTTTCAGCAGAATCTAAAAGAGTAAGTGTAGTGTTTGCAGAATTTACAGTTAATACATAATACTCTTTACCCATTAAGGGCATCTCTGTTGTTTCTAGTTTATCAAATGCGGGCTTATCTGTAAAATCAAGCGTATAATTAAGTAGAGCTTGATTATTAGTCAATCTAAAACCTAAAGTTGGTTCATCTCTTGCATAGGTATTATCGTTGAACATTTTAAGTTGAACTCCATCAGAAGCATTATTTAACTTAATCTCCTGGGTGTAATCCTTCTCTTCATTATCAGAATCAACATATTTTCCAGTTGCCAAAAGAGTTGGTAATTGATCTTCATCGAGCTTAGCAGAACCAAGTACATCACCAATATCATCACCTAAGTGAAACTTAGTAGATGTTTTTTCTATTTTATAAGAATCTCCTCCTGTTACAACAATATTACCAGTAGTAGTAACTTTACTTCTCAAATCTGTGTCAATGCTTTGCGCTTGTGTTTGATCAAGAGCCGAAACTCCTGTTCCTGTACCGTAAACAACAGCATAGTTTCCATCAGTAAAAGTATCAGGATAACTTGCAGCCATTAAACCAGTAGCAACACTTGCACTAGCTAAAACGCATGCACCTAAAACAGCGCATATTTTTTTAAATTTCATTTTTATTTTTTTTAAACCTCCTTTCAGCTATATAATCGCGAGTTGCCTAAGACAACTTATCTCTACAACCTAAGACATAGGGAAGTCTTATGCTGTTTGAGTATGATTGAACTTTCCTTACCTGAAAGTTTGCAGGAAAGCGCGTTATTCCCTATATAACCAATGTTCCAACTGAACTTATTTATTTGAACGGAAATCACTTTATAAAGTTTACTGTAGTAAAATAAAAAAATAAGACAAAAATACCTGTTTTTCAAGGTTTTACTTATAAAGGCTATGGTACTATTTCTCAGTTAAACAGATACTGCTATTTCAGTAAAAATGAAACTTTTTAGCTATAGGGTAGATTTTTGTAATATATATAATAGAAACATATATAAATGTAAAATATATGTTATAGATATATATAATAAAATTATCCCCATGCGATTTCCTAGGAGGCATTTAGAAATCGCTTAACTGCAAAGGAAGGGAAGTTTCCAAGAAACCGCTTAGGTTTCTTTGAGCGGGATAAAAGGAAACAAAAGTGGCCGAAAAAAAATCAAAAACAAGAGAGATCACCATTTCACAATCGAAAGGAACTTTTTCAATATTTAGAAAATCCGGAAGTTCAAAAAAGGATTATGATTTTGATAGTCTTCTCGCTTTAAGGCAATTATTAAGCAATGAAAAAGCCAGAATTTTACATACAATAAAAACAAACAATCCTCAATCAATATACCAATTAGCCAAAATCTTAGGAAGAAATTTCAAAGCGGTAAATGATGATATAAAACTTCTTGAGAGATTTGGCTTTATAGAATTAATAGAAGAAGCAACAAAGAATAGAAAGCGTCACAGGCCAGTTATAGTAGTAGATAATATTATTCTTGATCTTAGAATATAATTAATAATAAACTCTTAGACTTATGAAAACTTCTTCTCCGCCCCTGCTGTAATCTTTCACCCCGCCGATAAAGTTCCCTGTTGAATTCCCTTCCGTAACCTGCAATCTTGTCGCGTTTTCAACTTTCAATAAGAATTCATAACCTTTTTCCGGTCGGTTTTCCAAAGGCCAACTTGTCTCCAAAGCTTCTGAAATTTCTAACTCAAGAACTTCGCAAGTTTCCCTACCATCCAAACAACTTTCACCATCGAGACACGAGAAAGCAAGTTCTCTCACAGATTTGTAACCTCCGTAATCCTTGCAATCCGAAGTCATCTGGATTAACGAAGTCAAATAATTACCTGCTTCAGCATTTTCCATATCTCCTTGTGTAGAATCACGATTGAGATAAATCATCATAAGAATAAGAAGGATAACCGAGACTAATACTACTATCAGGACAAAACCCAACATTTCCTCCTGACTTTTTTTATTCCCTACCGAGTTGAATAGATTTCTATGTCGTGACGAAGTAGGGAATCCTAAAGAATTTTCAATTTCAGATTTTTGAGGATTCTTTTTATTTCTCGATTTCATTTTAATTTACCTTGTCATAGCTGACTATAATCTTCGCTATCTCGCATTTATCATAAACTTCTCTTTCTTCAGATTCTTTTCTACACAAGCTCACAAAACTTATTGTCGGGGTTCCGATTATCTCTCCGGATAACAATCTTATTACATCACAATTAGGGTATGTTCCAATTGTGCATTCTTTGTCAACCCCACTTGAATTCTCAACTGGAAAAACTTTTCTTATTTCTATATTTGTAACTCCCCTACCCCAGAAATTATCTTCACTATTTCCCGTCCCTACATTTTTAAATTTATCAATTTTTTGTTTCAACATCATAACTTTATCAAAATCAATGCAATTGCTTTTTGTTCCACCAAGATTAAATCCTTTTCCACATGAAAGTTCAGGGGTATTCGCGATTTTCACAGCAAGAAGTTGGGCGTTTTTCTCTCGCAATAAACTTGCAGAGTCTTTAATATCTGCAAATCTCACAGCAACTATCATCAAACCTGCAAGAGCTAAAAAGACAGTCAAAGCTATAATCATAAACGCCATTTGCTGAATCTTCATCTGAGATTTTTTTGTTTTCATTTTTTCATTAATTTGAATATAACAAACAAAGGAACCTTACTATATTTCTCATATTTATTCTTATCAATTTTTTTCAGTTTTTCTAGGCATTTGGGTTCAAGACAATCAACAATCTCTAGTCCAGAACCAATGATTTCATTGATCATTTTGTAAAATGGTTTATGGTAATAAGTAATTTTAAAGCTGTCAAACCAAGTATCATTTATCTTTTTAGTTTCAAGATAATTTCCGTATGCTTTGTATTTCTTATTACTATCTTTGTGTAAACCAATTATTCTCCAAGAGCATTTCCCATCTTTTACTTTCTCAGCACCCCAGCAAACAGGGTTGTGTGTTGAAAATAAAAATAAACCCTTTTTTTTAAGGACTTTCTTTATCTTTTTCAAAACAGGAATCCAATTTTTTACATAATGCAAGACCAAACTTGAATATATAAAATCAAACTTACTTTTAGCAAAATTGAGTTTTTGCATTCCCATCACATAAAATTCTATTTTAGGAAATTTTTGTTTAGCCATTTTAATCAATTCTTTAGAGATATCTATTCCAATAACTTTTGCACCCTTTTTTCGTAAATACTCACACTCCTCTCCAGCACCACAACCTAAACACAAAACCTTTTTATTTTCCAAATTAGGAAGCTGGGAATACATCGCAGGTTTCTCTAGATATTTGTGTCCAAACACCTTTCCTTTCATCCACTTGTCTGTGTTTTTATCGTATATCTCTCCCATCACCACAACCTGCAATTTAAATTGCTATTTTTATCTTTAATTTCATCAACTATGCTTTTCAAAGACATCAAATCTCCAGAGTTTCCTGAAGAAATTAATTGTAAAACTTTATTCCTGAAGATAGTCAAGTCCGGTCCGAGGTTGGAACTGCAGCCCTTTCTTTCTATGAAATTTCCTTTGTCTGTATAAAGCTCTGCCAAAATCCCTGCCCGTTTCATCAATCTTTTAATTTGACATTCATATTCTACCGAAGGGGAAAAAATGCTCGCATACATCAATGAATCATCTACGAAATAAACTCTCGACCCATTCTTTTCGGTGTAACCCATTCCCGAAGAATAATCTACGTAGACTTCACAAAGAGAAGAATATGTGAAACAGATATCTGTCTGTTCCTCGGGATTCGCAGACAGAGTGCAGTTTTCGTATTTCATATTCTTAATTTTCCCAAGGGAATCCAACTCTTCTTTTACATTCTCAGGGGCATTAACAAAACAATATTCATCTTCAGTTGAAATTAGATAAATTAAATTCCCGACTTTAAATGGAAACTCAAACGGTTTTGAAAACAAAAAGAATTTTCTTCCTTCAGCAGGGTTTTCGGAAAAGATATATTTATTTGCGAAAACCGATTGCACATTTGTCTCACTCCATTTTCCAAAATTCTTTTGTGAAACTTTAATCTGTTGCAAACCAAAATTTCCTTCTTCTGCACATTCAGTATAGATTCTAGATTCCTTTGGAACAGTCATTGGAACAGCGACTCCTGCCTGGAAACTTGTCTCTAAAGGATTAGTCAAAACACCAATTTCCTGTCCGAGTTTCGCGTCAATTTCCTGTTCTCCAGAATTGATAATTTTTACAGCCATATAAATCGCAAGAAACAAGATAATTCCCCCAACGATAATCGCAAACAACCAACCAAACGAAACTTGAAACTGTCCCCCTTTGTTTTTTAAACTAACCATTTTAAATCTTCACTATCCTCGCTAAAGCCTCATCGGGATTCATAACTATCTTCATTTTTATTTCCCCGTTCAAAATTTGGATACAAAAAGGATTGTTTGTTGAAGTCATCTCCCTAAGATTTATGTTTTCTAAATTAAAAGATGTTGAACCTTTAACTCCCAAGGCAGGATAAAAAGCAACGTTGTCTTCATAAAGAGGACGAAGTTCATTAAAGATTCCAGAATCTATTCCTCTGTCCGAATCTGAAAAATTAACAAAACACACTGCTTTAATTTTCTTAGGAAGTTTGTAAATAACCTCTTGGCTTCCTTGACTTCCCTGCCAGATATTATTCACATCTCTCTGAAGATTTGTTGTAAATTGTTTGACCTGTATGTCCTTTTGCAAATCAAGGAATTTGGTTATTGCATAAAATGCAACAACAACAAAAATAATAATTAAAATAATAGAAAAAATCATTCCAAAGGATAATGCAATCTGCCCTTTAGTGTTACCTCTAATCTTTTTATCAACTCTTTTCATGAATCAGATAAATATACCAAACTTATAAATCTTTTTACAACCTAGTCGCTCTCATCACAATAGAACATTCATCTGGCGCAGGACGATTTCCATATTCATCTTGGCACTTTATGTAATAACTTTTTTCGGTGTCCCAATCAACATAGTTTTCATTTCCATTTAAGGTTGTAGCTGAACTTCCGTCCTCGAACTGGAAATTACAATCCACAATTCCATAAACACAACTTGAATTTTCATTTGTTATAAATTTCAAGTAGGATTCTTCATGCATCATCCTTGCGACAAAAGGCGCTTCAGTATCAGAATCAACCTCGAAGGTGATTACTTCCTCGTCTGCGTTTCCTCCGAGATCAATACATTTGATATTGTATTCATAATTTCCTTCTGCCAAATACAAGTCCTGACTATGTCGATAAGAGTTTGTATCAAAAAAGAGATTATAACTGTCTGTCTGTCCCGAAGAACTGTAATAACAGTTTGCTATTCCGTCGTTATAGCCCGCCTGCGTATCAACTTCAAAAGTGACTTTCACAGTCTCTGTAGCGTCTTTCACTATCTCCCCCTCAGTAGGAGAAACTTCTGAAATAATTAAAGGGCGAGTTCCCATTATTGAAAATTCAAATGAATCTCTATTGACATTTCTCTGACCTTCTGAAGATGAGGGGTTATCCTTACATTTGAAATAAAATTTGTTTTCCTGTCTATTTTGTATTCCTTCCAAACTACCCGCACATTCGTAAAGCATTTGTGAATTATATTCAGATATTCCTCCTGCACAAGTCATTTCGTGTTCCATATCATCATAACTTTGATCCCTATTGCTCCATCTACAATCCGCCGGCTCGTTTGTGTAAACAGACATGTCCAAACTTGTTTGATTGTATCCAACAGGCATTCCGTTCAAAACATTTGTTGTCACAATCTCTGGAGCGGTCACATCTGGCCCTTCTTCAACACAAAACTTGAAAACAAAATTCGCTTCGTTCTTGTTTCCGTTTGCGTCCATACATCTAACATAAAGTGTAACGTCGTCATCGTTATTAATTACTAAACCTTCTTCTTCGAGATTAGCCGCTCCGGGAAGAACCATTACTTGTTCATGTTGATATTTATGTGTTGAACTTCCTCCGAACCAGAATGCCATGTCAGAGAAGTTTTGAACCCTATTGTAATCTATTTTACATTTTGCCGGCTCGTCTGTTTCTATTCCAAATTCGAGAGGTGTAAAAGCTTTAACACAACCCGTTGTTGAACCTTGTTGCAATATTTTAACACCAGTGTCAGGGGGCGAAGCCGCACCTGCAGGAGAATAATCATAACCTTCAGTCAAAGCCTCTTCCCAAGGAGTTATCACTGGAGGCTTAGCATCTTTTCGATTTATCCAAACACATTTAGCCTCACTTGTTCCAGGATTTACCAAGTCACAACTTTGCCCCAAACTTTTACATTGATATTGAGAACAAGGCAGTTCCCCGTTAGCTTGTTGATTACACATCTCACAACTCTGCCCGCCCGTTGGAGCTTCCCAAGGCTCGCAACTAAATTGAACCTGAACTTCTTTCGTATCTTTCTGTTCATAATTATGGTAGAGATATGCTGCGGCAATTCCAATCCCTGCAGTTATCGACCATCCTTTTGCCCCCATCCATAAAAATTCTTTATCAGTCAAATGCAACCAGCCACCTTCGCCAATTGCACCATATATGCTTTTTCCAGCAAGAACTCCCAACGCAATGGATTCGCTTACTGATGCAAATGCTTCTTGATCTTCATCGTCAAAGAACATTCCTAAGAATTGTAAACTTCCATAAACCGCACCAGCCCATACAACCCCTTGGGCGATGTGACCAGTGAGAAAACCAGCTCCACGAGCAAATCCACTATCACCCCAACCCGAAGACCATTTGTAAGGATAATTTACTAGATCCCCGCCTTCGACGAGTTTGCCATCTGAACCATAAACACGTCCATTATCGAGGTTCATATCTGTCTGGCTATAGTCTTCAGCACCATAAAGTTTATTGTCCGGACCAACCACGTAATCTTTTCCATCAAGTTCAACTTTTCTCAAATTTTTAAAATCTTTAGCAAAAGTAAGGGCATTTTTGTGGCCCATATCTTCAACTACTGTATCGTATTTTGCTCTTTCAGCATCACTTAATTGTTTTCTTTGGACTTCAGGGATCTCCATGTTTCCGATATCTATTATTTCTTCAGAACCCCTATCGGAATAAAATGCCTTTCCAGTATCTGAGGGTTTGGCTTCTGAAATAATTTTTGCTTGTTTCTCAGTGATATAGGCTCTTTTAATCATCTCTTCCTGAGTCATCTCTCTATAGGCTAGAGGGCCTTGGGTGTTATCTAGTCCGTGGTATTTTCCTTCGTAATAATACCAGTCCACTTCCTGGTCTTTTAGCGCTTGAGTATATTCTTCAAATTTTGTTTTTGAGGTAAAGACAACTCCGTCAGGAGAATTTTTTATTTTATTTTCTAAAGAAGGTTCGGTGTTCACAACTGTCGCAGGGGCAGGGACAGGAGTTGCTCTTTGAGATTGAGAACTTGGGAGGGTTGTACCTTGTGGAGAGATTTTCCAAGCATCCAGATTAGCAGTTAGTTCCCCCTCGCTTTGCTGAGGGCTAGTATATGGGGCATAGGGATTAATAGTTTCTGGAGATAAATCTCCCATTTCAGCTTCCTCGGCCTCAATTTCCTCAACAGTACCATCATCTCCCCAACCAAGTAAGTTAGTTTCTTCTTCATCCTCCCCTTCCGCACTAACCATTTCCATACTTCCAATACCAACAATAAATGCAAATCCAACCATCCCGATTACCAAAATCATAACTTGGCTTAAGGCCATTGCTTTTTTGTTTTCTAATAATTTATTCATTTGAATCCCCATCAGTATTTCCGCCTAAGGTATTAGCGGTATTCACCACGCTATTCACGCCCTCTATAGCTGTTCCAACGTTGCCAGCAGTGCCGGCCCCAGCCGTTCCAGAACTTGGTTCTGCTACAGCCGCTTCTTCATTTTCTCCAACGTGCACCGAATCTTTCAACTCATTAAATCCTTGTTGCCCTGCAAAGTTTTTGTCAACACCACAATCCCCAAGGTTCACACACAGATCATTCATTCTTGAAACCCACTCCTCACTAACTGTTCCAGTTTCATAATAATCTGTACCCCAACATTCATAATTTTTCTTTACTTTATGATCTTTATCATCTCCTGAAAGCAGATCACCAAAGTCTTCTTTACTTTCAAATGTAATTGTACAAGTTTTTGATGCCTGACTACATATTGAAACTGCATCCGTGTCCGCTTCCCAAAAGTTTAAACCCGGAGAAAAATTAGGAACACATGCACCGCCTTGCTTTTCTTGGTCAAACACGTTCGACAAATTTGCATCCTCAATCCATTTACAATCTCTTCTATCAACATTTTCACAATCCTTCTGACTGTCTTGTACCGAGCAATCTTGCCATTTATTAACTGAACACGCGGCTGTGGAATAATCTCCAACAGAATCTTCAACACAAATTTCCTGTCTAAAATCAGCACAAGGCTCGACCAAAACTTCTGTATTATAACATACCAATCTGAAATATCTTCCCCCGGGGTTATTTTCATTTCCTGTAGCTTCACACCAACTTTCGCCGTGCTTGTAATTCTGTCCTTGATATTCGCAACTTAAATCTTTACATATATTATCTCCATAAGTTGGTCTAGAAGGATCCTCCAACCTTTTATATTCTCCACAAGCACTTCCTAAAAAATAATCGCAGTTTCCACATTCTGCACTTCCAGCATTATTTACTAAAGAACCACAACTTTCAGATTTAGTTTTTATCTGTGTCCAGTATTCCAAATCGTCTTGTTTTGAGGCATCATATATATTTGCCAAATTCCCACAGTTATCTAAAAAGAAAACTTCATCACTTCCCTCGACACAAGTTGTTTGTTCTGAAGGCCCGCAAAGAGTATCTAATTCAGGAGCAGTACATAAATACCCTCCGTAGAATTCTATAACTGTTCCTTGAACTTCGTCCTCAGAATCATTTACTGAAATCTCTGAACTTGTAGCAACATCTTGGCCACCTTGGTCATAACATTCATTTTTTGTTAACATCTCACAATTTCTATCAAAACCATCGTCTGAAACACAAGCACCTTTCACATCTGAGGTCGCACTTCTTATACATTGAATTTCAGAAGTTATATCTGTCCGATAATTAATTTCTAAGGCATACAGCGAGGATAAAGCCGAACATCTCGTTTGAGTTACGAATGCTGCTTGGTCTCCCAACAAACAGCAACCCAAACCACATTGTGGAATATCATCTGCACTTCCTTCACGCCAGATTCCTCCTTCTTGTTCACAAACTCTTTGAGGAGTGTTTTCCATACATGTGCCCTCCGTTCTATCATAACAAGTTCCAAGTTTACAAAATGAAGTTGCATCACACGACGTCGGGGCTTTTCTCAAAGTATTATTCGCGCTATCCGAAACAGCACATGAAGATTCCACCGCATTCTGGCACCAGGCCCCACTAGTTGTTTTTTCACAACAATATGAAACTTCTGCAAAAATAAAACTAAGCGAAGCTGTTAAGAACAAAATTCCAAAAATAATAAATATCAAATTTTTAATTTTCATTTTCCTACCCTCACTAATTTCATTCCTTCCAATTCAGGATTAAAAACAATACTCCTTAGAATATCTTTTGCTCTTAATGCCTCCCCCCTGTCTTTAGCAGTTATCTCTACTAATTCAGCACAATCCGTTTCAGGGTGATTAACTTGAACAGTTGCTCCAATTATATAAAGTGTATAAGTTAAATCATCTTCTCTCGTTGCATTAATAGGCCTAGTACATGAGACAAATCTCACCCCCTCCTCACCCATTCTTTCTCTATTTCGCCCACCACCAGTATTAAAGCAATCTTCCCCCCTTTGTTTTATATCTGAGTAAAAAAGTTCCCTATCCATTTTTCCACGGGCAGTATATCTTTGTTGTATTATCATCCACTTTCTCCTGTGTATCCAACCGGCCAAGCATAACTTCTAGAAGCGAATTGGAATTTAATTTCAGGTTCTTCTCTATCTTCAACAACAGAAGATCTTTCACTTAAAATATAAACAGTTGTTCCATCGCTTTGTTTTTTCTTCTCAACTTTCAAGTCGTGATAATAATCCATGTAAACTGTTGTTTCAGAATCCCCAAAACGAGATTCCATCGCCATAATGCTCGTCGCTATACTCACTAGCTCATAGAGGTTCATATCAATAAAAACCTTAATAGATTCATATCTTTCGGAATTACTTCCTTTTGTCAAAACAATCTCGTTATTAAAAATTGCAATAACCTTGTCCGGAACTAATTGTATCTCACTTTCTCCACTACTCATGGATACACTATAACCCCGACGCTCGTAACTCTTTTTCATGTCCGCAAAACATTCACTTGCTGTTTCAGAAATCCCTGCCATTATTTCATTCTCAACAGATTTTTTCAACATCGGTTTTTGAACGACACAAGGAACATAATATTGATTAGTATAACAGAGATATTCTATCATGTGGTCATCATAAAGGTAATAATTCTCGGGATTCGAACTTCCTCCTTGAAGAGAAACATTTTCTATTACCTCTTTAAGATTTTCTTCCAAACAAGTTTGAATATACTCTTGAGGATTTTGTGGGCCAATTCCAAGAGCAAAACTTATTTCAGGAAAAAACATATAAACTAAAACAGCGGCGGCGATTATTATAATTCCGATTATCACAAAGATGGTGACTTGTCCAGATTTATTTTCGTTCATCATTTTTCCTTTCATTTTTTATTAAGAAAACTTTTACTTATAATATCTTTGCTTTTTCTCTTTGATTTTTCAAATGAATAACTGATAGAATATATAATTCCTAAAGCACCTAAAGCCATAATGAAATTAACCCATGTGAAAAAAGGCAACTTCACTTTTTGCGGACAAGGGGCGATTCTTTGACCCTCTTGACATGAATCTGCATATCTTTTTCCGTTCGACATAACCGGATTGTAATGATATTTTCCATCAGTTGTGTTAATCCATTCTTCGTTATCAGCAGGATTTGAAATATTAAACGGTGCCGTCCCATCAGTTGCTTCTCTAAAACTATAACTATTATCAGACCAATTCATCCAAGCAGTCCATGAGATTTCAACAGCATCTCCTTCCGAACAATTGCCTTGAACAGTGTCAATAAAATAACATTTTCCATAACTATTTGGATATCTAACCGCCCCGCTAGTTCCACAAATAATATTAACTTTACGCACTTCTGAGAAATACCCGCACCCCCCAGAAGAATTCCATTCACATTTACAATCCCTTGTATAATTACATTGCACCTCATTAATAAGTCTTAGTTCATATTCCCCGCAATTGGGTTCACCAAGATTCTTCAAATTCACTGTATTTGTTGCAATAATTCCATTTAATGGGCAAGCATTACATTCTTCCTGAATTAAAAAATTACTACAAAAGTCTATCCCATCTGGGTAAACGCATGTTCCCAGCAAAGGATTGCAACTTTTTCCGCTTGCAGTACAATTAGTTTCAGAGAAAAGAGACCAATTAAGGCAACCAATATCTTGCATTTCACATGTCTTTACTATTGAAATATTTCCCTCACAAGTTTTGTTAAGCGAACTGTCAACAGTACATGGATTTGTGCATGAACATCCTGAAGTGTCGAAATGACAATTAAGCTGATTGCAATCTAAAGTTCCTTCCTCGGCAAATCCTTTACTCCAGCATGTTTCTGTAAAAGTAAATGAGGTACAATCCCAAGGAGTTCCGCAATCACATACTTCTCCTAAACCGATGATTCCATCACCACAAGGACCAAAAATTGTTTCTGTCTCTACCCCATTTGAAGATTGCCAGATATACCACATTCCAAAATCATCATCATAAACTGCCAAATCATCTATCCCATCACCATCAAAATCTCCTACCGCCGGAACTGTCCCCAAATAACCAAATTTTTCGTTTCTTGGTCCCTTTGAAGATTGAAAGATATACCAAGTAAAATCTGGATCACCTCTGCAATTGGAGCTGCAATAAACTGCTAAATCGCTTATGTTATCCCCATCAAAATCTCCTACCGCCGGAACTGTTCCTTCATAACCATAAGACACATTTTGAAAACCATCCTCGGATCGATAAATATACCACATTCCAAAATCATCATCATAAACTGCCAAATCATCTATCCCATCACCATCAAAATCTCCCACCGCCGGAACTGTCCCCATATAACCAAAAGGTACTGTTCTCACGGTCCCATTTGAAGATTGAAAGATATACCACATTCCCCCAACATCATGATAAACCGCCAAATCGTCTATCCCATCACCATCAAAATCTCCTACCGCCGGAACTGTTCCCAAATAACCAAAAGTATCATTTATGTAACCATCCTCAGATTGAAGGATATACCACTTTCCCCCGTTATCATTATAGACTGCAAAATCGTCTATCCCATCACCATCAAAATCTCCTACCGCCGGAGAGGTTCCCAAATAACCAAAGGTATAAGTTATTTCACCTCCCGTGGATTGCAAGATACGCCACTTTCCCTCATCATCATTATAGACCGCTAAATCACTTATGTTATCACCATCAAAATCTCCTACCGCCGGAACTGTTCCTGGAAAACCAAAAGTATAATTTACGTCACCGCCCGTAGATTGCCGGGTATACCACTTTCCCCCATTATCATCATAAACTGCTAAATCGTCTATCCCATCGCCATCAAAATCTCCTACCGCCGGAACTGTTCCTG
>CAZHMB010000002.1:44421-45812 GCA_964533515.1 Candidatus Woesearchaeota archaeon
GCTAAATCGTCTATCCCATCGCCATCAAAATCTCCTACCGCCGGAACTGTTCCTGGAAAACCAAAAGTATAATTTACGTCACCGCCCGTAGATTGCCGGGTATACCACTTTCCCCCATTATCATCATAAACTGCTAAATCGTCTATCCCATCGCCATCAAAATCTCCTACCGCCGGAACTGTTCCTGCATAAAAAAAAGTTTCTGCTATTTGTCCTTCTGTAGATTGAAAGATATGCCACTTTCCCCCATTATTATCATAAACTGCTATATCGCTTATGTTATCACCATCAAAATCTCCTACCGCCGGAACTGTTCCTGCAAAACCAAAAGACACATTTTTAAAACCAGCCTCAGATTGCATGATATACCACATTCCAATAACATCATTATAAACTGCTATATCGTCTATCCCATCACCATCAAAATCTCCTACCGCCGGAACTGTTCCCATATAACCAAATTTGTCTTCAACAACATTCCCCGTAATGCCTATTCTTTTATCCCCATATAAATCTCTCAACCCCCAGGCACTAACACTCACAATTAGAAAAATTCCTAGCAAAACCAGAACCAACTCTTTTTTTATTATCATGTTTTCTTAACGTTATAGTGTTTTATAAATTTATTTAATTTAAAATATTCCCGGCCGAATTATTTCAACACAACCCCCTTCTTGATTATTCCATATGTCTAAACATTTAACATGAACTTTAAATCCCGAGTTCCACACTGTTCGATGTTCATTCGAAAAGCCGGTTGTCATTGATGTTCCATTTTCAGGTATAAAATTGCATCCCCAATTATAAAAATAACATTTAGCAAGTTCAGAGGTAAGAAGTTTAAGGTCGTTTCCAGATTTGAAAATTCGTGTAATCTCCGGAACTTCGTCGTCTATTTCTAAATCAAATTCAGTTGTTGCATTAACAACATTTCCGGCTTCGTCTTCGCATTCAATTCCAACGATATAATTTCCTTCCGAACGATTTGCAAGAATTTGTGTATGCACCGATGAATTTGTTTCTGAAAATAAATAATAAAGGGTTGAATAAGTTTCTGCTTCAGGGGCTTCTAGAATTTTCCATTTACATACACTTTTTCCATTATAACCTCCACCAGAAGTTTGAACATAGAGTTCTACACTTGTATCTTGCGGACCAACATCAATATTTCCTGAAGGGGTAAAACTAGAAACTTCCAGTTTTGTCGAGGCCGTTAAAGAATATTCTATGCTTTGAGGATTTGCATTTCTTGAATAATAAGTTGGATCGGGATTATTCGTTTCAAGCCAAGGTTGATCTTTACATCTTATGTAATATTTAGTGAATTCATTAGAATTATTTGTAACGTTTGGTAGAATTCCAGAACACCAGTATCCATCTAAACTTCCCAT
>CAZHMB010000003.1:0-45742 GCA_964533515.1 Candidatus Woesearchaeota archaeon
GGAACAATAATACATCACGTCTTTTATTACGAAAGTCAAAATTCGGAAGAAGAACCAGTTTCAAGTTACCTCCAGACCGCAGAGGATATAGACTACCAAGAAATATACAAACGGCTATGGAGCTCTTCTGAAAAGCCCTCTGCAAACGACACTAGTTTAATCGGTGCTAAGGATGTTAAAAACAAACTAATGAAAATCTCTATTGAAACAATTCTAACGATTCTTGTAGTATTAATCGTTCTTGGAATGGCAGGTATTTTATTTAGATACAAAAGACAAGTCATCTATTTTTTCAAAAACATAAGACCAACACGAATAAACACTCCAAAAAAATACAACAAAAATTTCGAACAAACCAACAAATCCAAAGACCAAGAATATTTCCCGGATTTAACAGACTGCAAACACCAAATAACAAACCAATGCAAAAACAAAACTTCTTTTCAAAAGTTAAAGAGATTTTTTCAAAGTTTGTAAATATCTTTAGAGATTGAGATATAAATTAAAGGGACGCCTTTCGGCGCCCCTCTTTATCCCCCCACCAAGATTTGAACTTGGGATCTTCCGGGTCCTGTTAAATATATAACACAAACCGAACTGGCTTATCGAATTTCACAGTTATCCTCTAAGAAGAGGAATCTCCATCCTAGTCATTTAACTACAGCCAGACGCTTTAACCACTAAGCTATGGAGGGCTTGAAAACACAAGCAAGAAGGAGTTTTTAAAATTATTGATGTTGAAAATTATTTAGAAATCTTTCCATCTTTGATTATCTCATTATTTTCTTCATCTCTTAAATACCATATGCCTCCCCCACTTAATGCGAGATGCCCTGCTTCTTTAGAACCTTTTAATCCAATCTTAAAATCTGTTCTCCATTCTTCTTCAGAAGCATAATTAATTGGTTCTACAAAATGGAGTTTATCACCTATTTCTTTATCTTTTTTTGACATTTTTATTTCTCCCTCGCCTTCTTCGCTTTTAACCACGCTAAAAGTAAGAAAATAAAACCAAGAGCATATAACAAATAAACAAACGGTGAGAAGAGTTCTCCCCTAACACACGCAAAGATATTTGCCATTGTTACTTCATCATTAATATCACAAAATGATTTCCATTGCATACTTATTTTTGCAAAAAACATTCCTAATACAATAAACGAAGCCCCTAGAATACTCCACTCTCTTGGTTCCATTTTATACCGAATAACGCAATATTTAAAAACTTATCCTTCCTTAAAAAAATAGAACTTTTAGAGAAGTTTTTCTCTTTAGGTTTCTGATAGGGATTAAAAACAAAAAAAAGAGTGAGACTTGAATTCACTAAGATATATAAAAACAAGAAAATGAAGAAAGTTAAAATAGCACAAACAAGGACTTATCTAGAATCGCTGATAAAACTTAAGGATAACTCTGTAAGAGAAGCGGTTACAAAAAAAGTCCTTAAACTTTTAGATAATCCGAACTTGGCAGTTCCAATGGGAAAGCAACATTTTGGAATATGCGAAATAAAAGTAACTGGAAAATATCGAATATATTGTTTAAGGAAAGAGAGGGCAATTATTCTTTTTTTACTTGGTCCAGTAATTAACCATAATAAAAACTTTGGGAAAAGCAAAGAGTATAAAAAACTTTTTTCACAATTAAGATCTCTAGAAGAAGATAAAACATCTAAAAAATTAATCAAAGAACTAATTGGTTAATAAAACATAATCTCCCTTCTTAAAATCATCAACTGCTGAAATTAGTCCCTTTGTTAATTCTTGATTAACCAATACTTTTAGCATTTCCTTTAACTTTCTATTTTCAATCTTCAATTTTTCCATTTCATTCATTTGTGTTTTCATTTTAAAATCGTAACACTTTTACTTAAAGAAATATACACAACACTCTTTATAAACTTTTTTGATACCATCTTTTCAAATCTTCCTGTAACATTATGTTACTCCAGATTTATAAACTTATCGGAAAAAGGTATTATTAATACAAAAAACTTTCCCCTATTCCTCTTCTTTCCCACTCTGCTCAGAAACAAAATACGCATTATTCGAATTGCTTTCTTTGATCTTGCCATCTCTTTCATAAATCGCATTCGCTGAAGGCAAAGCAAACTTCCCAAAAACCCCAACCTTCGAATAAATAATATAACTCAATACTCTAACTTCTCCTGGCTCCAACTTTTCATACTCCCACCTAATAATTCCCTTTTTATCATCAGCAACCTTCGGCTCTTCAACCCCAAACTTATTGAACAACTTCACCATCTTAGGAAGCCTATCAGTTATTGAAATCTTCTCAACATATTTCTTAGCAGAAACCTTCAATGTAACTCTCAAAGCGAACTCTCCGCCCTTAGCATTAACAAAAGAAACCTTCTTCTTCAACACAACATCTGTCTTCTTATACTGCTTAACCAAAACAACAATAACAACCAACAGAATAATAACTATCAAAGGAAAAATCCAATTTGTTTTAACTTTAATCTCCAGCTCTTCTCCCGGATTCAGCTCTGAATTCCATGTATAATAAACAGTTCCTCTCTTCCTATTGACTATGTCTGGTTCAGGTGAGAAAGTGGTAAACAACCTAGAGATAATACCTTTGCTAATAGTCTCTGTAATCTCATCAACCGTATTTCCATTATTTGTTTTAGTTATTGTCAATGTCGAGACCAAAAAACCACGATTCTCTTTTTCAGTATCGATATCATTATTCTCAACAAACTTAATCACACCCTTTATTTCATCCGTCAAGTTTTGGGCTTCTATCTCTGCAGTCAAAGTATAAAACCCTGCAAAAAGCTGTTTGTAATTTTCCTTATCCAACTCAATTGTAAACTGTTCTCTCCCTTCACCCTCCAAGGAAAAATTCTTCTCGACCTCAAAAAAGTTAGAACTAAACTTAACTTTTACATCCTCGAAATCTATTTTCTCTTTATTTTCTATATAAATTTCTATTGAATTTTCATTTGAATCAAAATCTTCTGCACCAATTTTAAACACATCCCCAAGAGATAAAATCCTGAGGGTCTTCTGCAGCTCAATCCTATCGCTTCCATCCTCTGTCCTTATGTAATAAGTAAAAAGATACCTCGCGTCATCAAGAGTTTGTCTCGGAAACACAATCATTTCTATCTCTTCAGTTTTATTCTCCCCAACATAAAAAGAATCCCGGGGAGTCATATCATAACCCAAAAGATTATACAATCTAAATTTTCCACCATCCCCACTATTGGAAACCTCTAAATTAAAGACCGCTGGCTTGTCTAAGCCCCGAATCATAACATCATTGACCGTTTCTACTTCAACATCGAGAGTTTCATTCAACCCCGCATTAACAAAAGAAATAGAATTTACGATTAGACATAGAATCAACATAATTCCAAAAACAAATTTTAAACTTCTCATAAAAAACTCAGACTAGATATATATTTAAGACTTGTGGTGATGAAATGCAACTATTTCCGACCTTCAAGTGAAAGATACGCTTTCGCCTGTTCTAAAAATTCACTACTTTTAGTAGCTATAACATCCTCAAACTGATCTACCATCGAAGGTATAATATATTTATCATATACCCCTCTCATAAACTTTTTCAGAGCAGAACTTACGAATTTTCCATCATAATCTCTTTCAAGCGTACCCGTCATTTTAATCTCAAAGTTCCCGCTATTAGTCTTTATCTTTTTCCCTTCTTGCTGAATCTCAACATTTTGCAACTGCAGAATTCTAAATTTAATCTTTGCATTAAACTTAAAATAATCTGTAAACGCCCTGCTCCCCTCCCATTCAAATTCAACTTCCTTGCTATCTCCTGCTACTTTTTCAATATATTTCGTTTCTTTAACACCTAAACCTGTTTCCTCTTCGAGCCATTCAAAACAAAATTTATAAAAATCCTTAAAATTAGCAACGCCAATGTACTTCACTTTGCTTGAAAACACTTCTTTTTTCTCGCCCATATTAAAACTCCCAGTTATTCTATATTTAAAAACTCTTCGGATTTAAATTTCTTCAAATTCCTTCCTTACAACTTTCACAAACCAGGGAACCATTAACATTATACAATAAATCTAACTGCCCACATTCCTCGCACATTCCTTCTTTGACAAAATTTCTCTCACTTGCCTTCTGAATTCTTTTCAATTTCTCAGATTCCTCCCTGATGCTAGCAAATTCCTCAAGCTCAGGATAAAGCTCCGGCTTAAAATTCAAGATATCTCGGGTAGTAATCAACCCCACCAACTCTCCGGCTTTAATAACCGGCAGTTTCTCAAACTTATATTTATTCATTTTTTGCATTGCATCTTTTAGAGTAGCAGAAGGCCGAATGGTCGCAAGCTTCCTAGGGGAAATATCTATTGCTTTAATTTTCACCAGTTGATCCTGAGATCTTTTTGTCAACGCCCACAAAATATCTTTTTCAGAAAGGATCCCAACAAGTTTCTTTTCATTAACGAGAAGCAAACTTCCAACCTTGCCTTTAACCATTTGTTTAGCACAATCTAAAAGATTCATCTCTGGCTTTGCAACCACAGGATTTCGCGTCATCACGTCAGCAACTATCGGGATACCCATAAAAAACGATGGGAACGCCGTCTTATAAAGATATTTTAGCACTCAACAGTTGTTTCAAATCACAACAATGCTTTTAAACGAATTTTCAACCCCATTATCCAACTCCACCACATAAATCCTTAAAAATCCCTAATACTTTTTCTCTGCATGGCTGAAGAATTTCTATCGGAAAATACAGAAAGAACAATTGGAAGAAACGCTCAAAAGAATAATATCGCTGCCGCAAAAGCCGTTGCCGATATAGTTAAAACAACTCTTGGTCCAAAAGGCATGGACAAAATGCTTCTAAGCCCAGACGGAGATTTGATAGTCACAAACGACGGAGTAACAATTCTCGAAGAAATGCAAATAGAACACCCTGCTGCAAAAACATTGGTAGAAGTTGCTCAAACCCAAGAAGCAGAAGTAGGAGACGGGACAACAACCGCAGTAATGTTGGCAGGAAAACTCTTAGAGAACGCGGAAAAATTATTAGACAAGAAAATCCACCCGACCGCCATAGCAAAAGGTTACAAGCTAGCAGCAGAAAAATCACAAGAGATCCTAAAAGAAATCTCATTAAGAGTCACGCCCGATAACTTGGATGTTTTAAAACAAATAGCAATGACTGCCATGACCGGAAAAGGAGCCGAAGCAGAAAAAGAAAAACTTTCTGAAATAATTGTAAACGCGGTAAAACAAATTTCACAAGGATTAAATCCAGAAGAAATAAATCTTAACAACATTAAAATAGAAAAATCTAGAGGTGACGGAATTTCGCAAACAGAATTGATATCCGGAATTGTTTTGGATAAAGAAAAAACCTCAAACGAAATGCCAACATTAATTCAAGATGCAAAAATTGCTTTGATTGATTTCCCTTTGGAAATAAAAAACCCCGAGATTGAAACTAGAATATCTGTTACAAGTCCTGAACAACTTCAAAGTTTTCTAAGTCAAGAAGAATCCTCAATAAGAAATATGGTTGAAAAAATCTCTCAACAAAACGTGAACGTCTTGATATGTCAAAAAGGAATTGATGATTTTGCCCAATATCTTCTTGCGAAAAAAGGAATTTATGCATTAAGACGAGTTGCAAGAAACGATATAGAAAAAATAGCAAAAGCAACTGCAGCAAAAATAACTTCAAGTTTAGATGAACTCACAGAATCTGAACTAGGAACAGCAAAAGAAGTCAAAGAAAAGATCTCATCTGGAGAAGCTTTCACTTATATAACCGGATGCCAAAACCCAAAAGCTTTGACAATCCTCATAAAGGGAGGAAGCGAACATGTCATGGACGAAGTAAAAAGAGCAATTCTCGACGGCCTCGGAGATGTTGCCTCATGTTTAAAATCCGGCCTTGTAGTTGCTGGCGGCGGAGCGATCGAAATGGAACTTGCAAAACAACTTGAAGAATATTCAAAAACACTCTCAGGAAGAGAACAGCTCGCTGTTAAAGAATTCGCATCAGCATTAGAATTCATTCCAATAACTTTAGCAGAAAACTCCGGCCTTGACCCCATAGACACTTTAACGGAATTAAAATCATTACATTCTCAAGGACAGAAAAATATGGGCTTAAATCTTTTTGAAAATAAAATAGCAGATACACTTCAAGCAAGAATTCTCGAGCCATGGAAGATAAAGTCCCAAGCAATCAGCTCAGCAACCGAAGTTGCCATAATGATTCTTCGAATCGATGATATAATTGCATCAAAGCCAAAAGAACCAAAAGAAACTTCTGAAAAAGGAAAATTTGTCGAAGGTTTTGAATGAAGGAATTAATCTTCTTCAATTATTTCTATCCTAATCTCTGCTAATGTCCCGGGCCCTAGCCGATCTTGAAGTAAAGTCGGAATTATAATTACTGCTTGTTTGCCGTGCTTGGCTATTTTCTTAGTTATTATATAGGTTTTATTTTTCATTTTACCTTAATCTCCCTCCAGTCCTTCTTCTAGCTGAGATAATTTAGGACTAATCCCTCTTCCGACATATGTATTTAGCATATGGGTTACTGAAAAGGCTAATCCATGTTCTTTAGGGTGATCTAACCAATAGTTAACATCTAAATGAGAGGGATAACTTGCCACCCTTTTTTCTTTATCCATAGATATTTTATCTCTTGATTTTTGAATAAGCTTAGCCATTATAGTTTTATTTGCACCTTCTCTTTGTGCTGCATGTATCTCGCCAAGGAATGTTCTTTCAGCATAAGCTTTTATCATTTCATCACCGAAATATGTTCCTAGATTAAAACCACCATATGGATTTTCATCAGTTTCTCCAGTCATCTTTGCCAGTTGCCTTGCAGTCGGAAGATTGGCTTCAAGAAGACTTTCTAAAAATCCAAATCTAGAAGACATTCCAGGCAAGGTCAAAAGCTCCGCAAGATATCCTTTATTATCCATTAGGTCAATTAACTCTCCATCAGGCATCTCATGTTTTGCATGAATTTTCCAAGTCAAACTATCTATTTTGTCCCACAAAGGCCCAACTCTTTTTTCAACCTTTTCTCTATCTTCTTCCCCAAATGCCTTAGACCATAGACTATGTGTTAGTTTTACAGCGGATTGTTGCGCAAAATCCCCTTTATATTTATCAACGAAATCATTCCAAGCTGAAATCTCTGCCCCATGGCCAGCAACATATCTTGCAAAGGTGCCTCCTTCGTCTCTATGTTTTTGTGTTTGATTTGCCATTTTTGTTTTAATCTTTCTCCAATTTTTCTTCTGACTTGAGAGGTTCTCGGATTCCTCTTAATGTACTTTCGAATGAACTCATATAACCTGAACCGCATATTTGTTGTATGTAGATCCAGTCTAGCGGTTTATGAAAGATTTCTGGGAGGAACATTTGATCACAAGTGTTTTCTTCTGTTGGGCAATAAATGGGAAGACAAACTTCTTTGTGACCTAAGGAATCAAGAAAATCCCCATACTTTTGGGTTTCTTTACCAAACAAGAATACTGCAAGAGGTTCTTCTCCAAGTCTTTTTGCAGGCACTCGACCATCGTAAATACAAGGATGGCTATAGGGAATCTGAATTGAATCAGATAATGCTTCTTCTATTTCTTCATCAGTAAGTTTTCTAGAGATTATTGAAAGGGGAGGATTTCCAGGGCAACAAGGGCTTAATGCTTTTTGGGGATTCTTGATAATTGGAGAATATCTCACTAGGAAATCTCCCTTCTCCCACACAGCTCTCAATGTTCCTTCCCTAGTCCAGTTTCCACTAGGAGTTCGCCTGGAATCAACGCTAGGACCACTTTGCATCCTTAATCTTACGCTCTCTTCTAGAGATATAATCCTATATCCTTCACGAGAGAATCTATTCAAAGCATATTCCAAATCAGGTTCCCTATATAGATCAATAGTCCCGGAATCAATATCTCCGCTACGTATATCTATTTCTAGTTTATCTTGTGTTTGGTCTGTCATTTTTATTTCCCCAAGTAGCTATTATGTAACCACTTGATAATAGCTATAGTAGATAACCATACTTAAACTTCTTTTACCACCAAAAGAGTAAGTAGGCAGAAAGGCTTAAATATCCAAAATAGATAGATATCCCATGAATAACATAGAAGAGTTGCAATCAGTAGGATTAAACAAGTGGGAATCGCAGACATATTTAGCCTTACTCGAATTAGGCGAAACAAAAACAGGGGAGCTATCTAAAAAAGCAGAAGTTCCTCAATCAAAAATATATCCTGTTTTGGATTCTCTTATAAAAAAAGGACTCGTGAGCTATATCGTGAAAGGTCAGATAAAGTTTTTTCGGGCTTCGGATTACAAAAGGATTCTAACCCTATTCAAAGAAAAAGAAGAGAGGGTTCGAAACTTATTAAAAAATATTCCTATTAAACAAGAGGAGAGAGATTCTGTTGAGATATTCCAGGGATTAAAAGCAATTCGTATAATGCTTTCGAGTTTAATTGAAGACGCAAAGAAAGGAGAGGACTTGTATGGATTTTCCACTGGAGAGACCTCAGAAAACGAAGAAATTTCAGATTTTTATCATTGGTGGGGCGAAAGAAAGAGGATTGCTAAGTTAAAAGATCATTTATTATTGTCTGAAAAAAATAGGAAAGAATTTGAAAATTCAATTATCCCAGAAGACAAATCTTATGTAAAAAAGAAAACACATTATTCGAAAATCTCTTTCCCAGGAGATGTTGCTATATTTAGAGAAAACGTTATTTTATTTAATTATGAAAGCATTCCCTCCGCAATCCTAATAAAAAGTAAAGAGATCTCCAGGCAGTATAAAGATTTTTTTCTGAGTATCCAGAAAAACTAAGCCCCCCCTAATTTTTTATAAAAAAGGGAAATTTGTTGAAGATTTTGAGTAAAAATTTAATTAATAATGTTCCCCAACCCTCTGCCTAATGCATAGCCAATTCCAGTACAAACTGCTCCAGCAAAAGCTATATCTCTTTCACTATTATCACCATAGTATTCCTTTCCAATTGTTAAACCAGCCAAAGCCCCGTAAGCTGTTGGGCCAATAAATGCAAAAGCTTCAACAATTTCGGGGTTAGAAATTCCTTTAGAAGCACAAAACCCATTAAAAAAGCCTGCACCTAAGCCTAATACTTCCGTACTTACAACTGCAATAATTTCTAATGTTTTCTTTTTCATCTCTGTTTAACCTCACTTAATTAGAACCCTTTTTAGTATATAAATCTTCCTATCTGTTACTCCTAAAGAGGTACAATAATGTTAAATGAAACTCCCTCTTCTAACTTTGTCTCCTACCTTCCCCCCTTCCCCATCCCCAGTAATAAACTTTTTAACCCCAAATTCTCTCATCCCAACATGCATTATCACATTATCCTAACAGAACTTTGCAACAGCAAATGTAAATATTGTTATGAAAAATCAATGAAAGAATTCGACAACGATTTAGATAAAAAATTCCAATTTGATTTTTCTCAACCCACAAAATCAGAAGTAAACATCAACAGATTAAAATCATTTCTTGAAAAAGATCCAAACCCCACTTTAATTTTCTACGGAGGCGAGCCCCTTCTTGAAATTGAAAGAATAAAAGAAATAATTGATGAATGCAAAGACATTTCAAATATAAAATTCAGGATACAAACAAATGGAAAACTTCTTGACAAACTTCCAATTGAATATCTAAATCAAATAGGAAAAATGCTTGTTTCAATAGATGGCGACCAAGAAACAACAGATTACAATAGAGGGAAAGATACATACCAAAAAGTTGTGAAAAACTTGCAAAAAGCCAAACAACAAGATTACAAAGAAGAAATAATTGCAAGAATGACTCTCTCAGCTTCAGACAAATTCCCCGATATTTTCAAACAGGTAAAATTCTTAATAGAAGAATGCCCTGTAAAATTCCAAAGCATTCATTGGCAAATAGATGCGGGTTTTTATAAATTTGATTTTGATGAAGAAAAAATAAAAGGGTTTTTTCAAGCCTACAATAATTCCATTTCAAAATTAATTGATTATTGGATTGAAGAACTCCAAAAAGGAAACCTCCTAAAAATTTATCCTTTCCTCGGAATTGTAAATCGCCTTCTAGGGATAGATAATGAAACTTGTATACAATGCGGGGCAGGACAAAAAGGCTACGCCATAACAACAGATGGAAAAATAGTTGCGTGCCCAATTATGAACAGTATAAAAGATTTCGAAGCAGGAAATTTAAATAGTAAACCAGAAGAATTAAAGAAATTCGAGATTAAAGAATGCCAAAACTGCGATGTAAGGAAAATCTGTGGGGGTCGTTGCCTCTACTGGAGAAAATCAAATCTCTGGCCAAAAGAAGGTGATGAAATTATTTGCACTTCAATAAAACATTTAATTTCTGAATTAAAAAACCAATTACCGAAAATTCAAGAAGCAATTGATAAAAACATAATCTCAAAAAAAGATTTGGAATACGAAAAATACTTTGGTCCTGAGATTATTCCTTAATCTTCTTCAATTTTCTCGTATCTATCTTTATCCCTCTCGCATCTCGCACCAACAGTTTTTTTCCATGTTTCTTCTAAATTGATATTATGCGAATTTGCTAAACAGATCAGAGCAAACATAATGTCAGAAATCTCGCTCCCAATTTCACTTTCAGGATCCGCAGATTTCTTAACTCTTCCACCATGTTCATTATTCAAAACTCTCGCAAGCTCCCCAGTTTCCTCAGATATCTGCGCCATAATTGACAGGGGTGGAAAGTATCCTACTTTAAGCAAACCAATCCAATCATCAACTTGTTTCTGCATATCTTTAATTTCCATAACAAGACTTAGATATCAAGGTTAATAAATTTTTCTAAGTAAACTTCAGTATACAAATCTTTAAAAATAACTAATCGAGTTTCTTCTTATGGAAAGAACGCCAGAGGGCTTACCCGTAGTTACTGAAGAAACTTTTATGGATTTTCTAGAAAATTATGATCTTGGCTCAGCTAAAAATGATCCTGCTGTAACACGCAGGATAGAAGGGGAAAATCCAGAAGTCCACAGAATTCTAAGGCTTGGGATAGAAAACGCTCCAAGTAAAGAAGCAAAAACTTATTTCGAATGTGGTATTCAAATTTGTTATGAATTACTCAGAAGACAAAGCGGACAAGGAAATCCTTAAAAACTTATCCCCTAAAAAACAAACTGCCTAAAATTAACATAAACTATACACAAAACAATTACAATTGAAGCTACAATATTTCTCCAACTTATTTTCTCTTTCAAAAATATCCTCGCAAAAGTGTAAACAAAGACCGGAGCAAGCAACAAAATCAAAGTTGTAAAAACAACTCCCCAATTCTGGTATCCCCAATAGGCCAAAACCCGATAAGTTATCCACAACGCAGAAATCAATAAAATAGTCCATCTTTCTTTGACCCCTATTTCCTTGAATATCTTTTTGGGCCTAAAAATTACTAAGGCAATAATACCAACAAATAAAGACCTAACAAAATACAACGAAAGAGGAGAATAAAATTCTAAGATCATTTTAGATAAAATAATTTCAATCGCAAAGAACAAACTACCCAAAATTCCGGATACAAGATATTTATTAAAATGAATGTGATGCTTTTTGATATGTGAAGCAACAAGGGCTACAGCAGCAATCAGCGTGGGAATCAAAATCAAAGGATCTCTTTCAGATTCGAAAAAAGCAAAAGCCAGTAAAATAACAAAGACGGGCTCGAGAAGTTTGACCGGCTCTAGATTATTCAACTTCTCCCACTTGATCGCATAATATGCAAAGATATTCGCAGCGACGGAAAAGATAACCACCAAAGCCAAAATTAAAAGATTCCTCAACTCCCAAGCTTGAGGATCTATGCGACCATAGAAAAACAACAAAGGAATCATCAAAAGAACCATCGGAATAAAAGTGGCAACAATAAAATGTTTGAAATTAACTTTTTTCTCACGCAAGATAATTTTCTCAAAAAGCAAGCCTCCAGACGACGCTAATGCCCCAATCAATAAAATCCAAATCAACATCTTTTTATTTTCTCCTCAATATAATCAGAACAAAAGGAATTTAAAAACCTTTATAAACCTAAAATCCCCTTTTTAAATGAATAAAATGGTAGCGAAGAAAAAATCTCCAGCAAAATCTTCTAAAAAATCAAGTTATAAAATTCAAAACATAGTTGCAACAACTTCTCTTGGAAAACCTGTTCCTTTAACAAAACTTGCAAGAACCCAACCCAACACTGAATATAATCCAGAAACTTTTCCAGGGTTGGTTTTAAGAATCAAAGAACCAAAATCGGCAGTCCTTGTTTTCTCCTCGGGAAATCTTGTTTGCACTGGAACAAAATCAACCGCACAAGTTAAAGCAGTTGTCCAAGAAGTTATAAAACAACTTAAAAAGATAAACGTAAAAATCACAACAAAACCAAAAATCACTGTCCAAAATATCGTAGCTTCGGGAACAATCAACTTGAAACTTAACCTAAACTTTTTGGCTTTAGAAATGGATAATACAGAATACGAACCGGAACAATTCCCCGGACTTGTTTACAAACTCGATGAACCCAACGCAACTTTCCTACTTTTCACAAACGGAAAACTTGTTTGCACAGGAACAAAAAACAGACAACAGCTTGAAGACAGCATGAAACAACTTCTGAAAAAAGTTAAAGAAGCTTTGAAGAATTATAAAAAATAATTCTCTTTCTTATTCCCACCATCTCACCCAAACCTAACCTCTTTTTATCTTATCACCCCAACACATTCTTCTCACCACAATAAACTATAAAAACTAGCTCTCTCAACTTTCTTTATGGCAAAAGAGACAAGTGAGGAAACGGAAACTGAATTCCAGGAATCGGGCGAAGAACAACGGACTTCTGAAAAACATCAAAGATCAAAAAACGACGACTTAATCACTGAAGCAAAAGGCTTCTTCAACACTTACAAAAAAGAACTCGGACAATCTTTAAGAAAAGGCGACAAAGCAATCTACCTTGACTTCATGAAGCTAACAGAATATTCAAGCAAAATAGCTGAAGAAATCCTTTCACATCCTGAAGAAACTCTAAGAATGATGGAAGTCGCAATCGAAGAATCGGGCCTAGTCAAAGATATAAGAATCCGTTTGTTCGGCTTGCCTTCAGGACACGACGTAAAGATCAGAAACATCCGTTCAAGACATCTAAACGAATTAATAGTAATAGAAGGCCTCGTCCGTCAAGCTTCAGATGTCCGACCCCAAGTTGTAAATGCAAAATTCGAATGCCCCAGTTGTGGAACAATAATCTCGGTCCTACAAATAGAGAAAAAGTTCAGAGAACCCTCAAGATGCTCCTGCGGAAGAAGAGGCGGATTCAAATTAATTTCCAAAAGTATGGTAGACACCCAAAGACTCGTTATAGAAGAATCTCCTGAAAATTTAACTGGTGGTGAACAGCCAAAAAGAATGAACATTTTCGTAAAAGAAGATTTGGTCGAACCACACATGGAAGAGAAAACAACACCGGGTAGCAAAGTAAAAGCGGTCGGAATTTTAAAAGAAGTTCCCGTGCCATTACCAACTGGGGGTCTATCAACAAGATTCGAACTCGCAATTGAAGCAAACAATTTAATCCCCCTTGAAGAAACTTTTGAAGACCTAGATATCTCAGAAGAAGACGAGCAACAAATTCTAGAACTTTCACAAGATCCTAAAATATTCGACAAATTAGCAACAAGCCTTTCACCAAATATCTGGGGATATGAAGAAATAAAAAAATCGCTTGTTTTACAATTATTCGGCGGCGTCAAAAAAATCCACAAGTCCGGAGCGAGATCAAGAGGAGATATGCATATTCTTTTAGTCGGAGACCCCGGAGTAGCAAAAAGTCAGATGCTTGAATTCATGGCCAAGATTTCTCCAAAGGGAAGATATGTCGTCGGTAAATCCACATCGGGAGCAGGTTTAACCGCAACGGTTGTCCGAGACGAATATCTAAAAGGTTGGTCATTAGAAGCAGGAGCAATGGTCCTAGCGAACAAAGGACTCGTCTGTATTGACGAATTAGAAAAAATGGACCCCCAAGATCGAAGTGCAATGCATGAAGCCCTGGAACAACAAACAGTTACAATCTCAAAAGCAAATGTTCAAGCAAGCTTAAGAGCTGAAACTTCTGTTCTCGCAGCAGCAAACCCAAAATTCGGAAGATTCGACCCCTACCAAGCAATCGCCCAACAAATTGAATTGCCTCCAACATTGATCAATCGTTTCGATATAATTTTCACAATGCGTGACGTGCCAGACAAAAAGAAAGACGAGATGATCGCAAGCCATGTTTTACATGAACATCAAGAATCGGGAGGGGACATGTTGATAGAAAGAGAATTATTCAGAAAATACGCCGCATATGCAAAACAGAGAGTCAAACCAGAATTAACAACCGAAGCATCAAACGAGTTAAAAAAATTCTATGTCAATTTAAGAAACAGACCAGTCGCATCTGAAGCCGCATTAAGACCGATTCCTATTTCAGCCCGTCAACTGGGGGCCCTAATTCGTATGTCCGAGGCATCAGCAAAAATCAGATTAAGCGAAAAAGTCACAAAAGAAGACGCGATAATCTCAATTGAATTGATGAAATACTACTTAATGCAAGTGGGTTATGATTACGAAAGCAAAAGTTTTGACATAGACCGAATAGCCTCCAAAGTGACCTCAAGTCAAAGAGGAAAAATTATGAATGTCAAAGAAGCAATAACTGAACTCGAAGGAAAAATAGGGAAATTAATCCCCATCGAAGAAATTGAAAAAGAACTTGAAGGCAAGATGACAAAAGATGAAATAGACGAAGCAATCACAAAGTTAAACTCCGCGGGGGATATTTTCAAACCTCGAAGAGGTTACGTCCAGAAGATGTGAAAGCAAAATCAACTACTTCTTTTCTGCCTTCCAGATTTTTTTGGCCTTTTCGCTCGTAGTTCATTCAACCTTCCCCGTTCTTGTTCTATAAAACTCTGAACATCATCTAACAATTCTCTGACCCCATCATAGACAGGAAGACTTTCAGGAAGAACAAATTCTGTTCTAAAAACCTTCCATCAGGGGTAGAATAATCAACTCTTCTACCATGAGTTAATAAATAACCTTGCAAAGCAACCGCACCGCGGGAAATTCCCATGATATAAATTAGTGACAAGCTTTTTTAAATATTTATATTCTTAAGATAATTCCAACAACACCCCAACAAAACTTATAAACCCCTATTTATTTTACAAAACATGCCAGAAGAAAATTCGCCAAATAAAAATATTGAAGCGCCTATAAGTCCTACCTTCCAAAAAGACCCAACCCCTCAACAAACCCCTCAAACACCTTCTACTCCAACTCCCGTATCTCCAACAAATCCAACCCCCACAGCCCCTGCAACACCTCAACAAACTTCTTCAAATTATTCAAATCCAAATGCCACTTCAGACAACCAATTCAAAAGAGGAATTGCTTACAAATTAAGAATTGGTGAAATCCTAGTCGGCAAACCTTTCATCGACCCATCAACTCAAAGATTCAATTTTCTTGAATTAGGAGACAAAAAAGTAACAAGAGTTAATGCCATAGGAAATATTGTTGACAAATACGAAAACCCCGGAGAAAAGAACTACATCTTTTTCACATTAGACGACGGCTCAGGCCAACTCAAAGTAAGGGCCTTCGGTGATGACGCAGATAAATTCAAAGATGTAAATCAAGGACAAACAGTAGTAGTCATAGGAAAACTTAGACAATTCAACGACGAAGTTTACGTGACTCCGGAGATAATAAAAGAAAAGGATCCGAAATATCTTTTAGTCAGAAAAAAAGAAACTGAAAAAGAAAAATCAGAAGCCGTCGGCCCAGTTGAAAAGTCACAAGTCACAGCGATAAAAGATAAAATTCTCGACCTAATAAAAAAATCGGAAGATCAAGGCGGGATAGACATAGACCAAATAATAATGTCTCAAGAACTTACAGAGGGAAGTCCAGAAATAATCAATCAAGAGGTCAAAAAGATGATTGAAGAGGGGATAATTTTTGAGCCTCGTCCTGGAAAGCTTAGGTGGCTCGGCTGAGCTTTCTATTTCTCCTACCTGGAAAATTGAGATGGTTGGGTTAGATTTTTAAAGTATTCTAAGTTTACTTGTTCATAATGGTAAAAATATTAGTTATTGGTGATCTACACGGAAGAACACCGAAAATCCACACTAAAGATTTTGATGGCATAGCTTGTGTGGGGGATTTTGGAAACGATAAAGAGATAGCCCCGTATTACAAAAAAATGTTCAAGGAGCTTAAAAAAAATCCCGAAGCAGACACTGACATAAATCAAATAATTCTAAATTCAGTAGGGAAAAAAGAATTCGAGGCGATGCATAAAAGATCTCTGAAAAAAGGGAATAAAATATTAAAATATCTCGATAGTTTTGGGAAACCAATCTTTCTAGTCGCAGGAAACTGGGACCAAAGCTACGGCCCAAGTAGAATCAAAGACCTATCCAAAAGCGATTACAATTACCTAAAATCTTTTTCTGATTGGTTCCTCGGAGATAAGATCAATCCGATTATAACCAAAGGTTGTAAAAATATAAAAAATTGCATGTTCAAATTACACAAATCCAACAACCTTAACTTTGTTGGTTACGGCCTATCAAGTGGGCCAGAAAAAAAGACCAAATCAAGTAAAAGGGGCTCTAATCTAACCTTCACAAAAACAGAATATAAAAAACTACAAAAAGCCCATGACAAAATAAAAAACAAATTAGAAAAAGCCTACAAAAAAAGAGATAAAAAATTTCCAACCTTTTTCATAACTCACAACATCCCCTACAAAACAAAATTAGACAAGATAAATCACAAAGGTTCCTACGCCCATGGAAAACACAACGGAAGCACGATTGCAAGAGATTTTTGCACGAAACACCAGCCCCTAATTTGTATCGGAGGGCATATCCATGAAGGCATAGGAAAAGACAAAATTAAAAAAACAACAATCATAAATCCTGGCTTCGGACAAAATGCACAAGTTCTAGTTGAAATTGACGAACAAAAAAACAAGATCAAGAAGATAAAGTTTTTTGAAAAGAAAACCCAAAAATAATCCCCTCTAATTTCTTCCCATCAAAACTTTTATTAACCTCCCCCTCATTAATACAAACATGGCAAACACATTCATATGGCACCATGTTTCAGAAGATGAAAAGAAAGAAATCCAAAAAGAAGCAAAAACTGTTCTCGATGACTTTTCAAAAAAGCTTTCTAAACTTCCAGAAAACAAATTAAAAGAACCTTTAATAGAAAGACAAGAATCTGAAAGAGAAGAAAATTCATCAACTGCTCAAGAAATAGACAAAAAAATTATGTTTAGCAATGCCCCTAAAACAAACAAAGAAAACCAAACAATTGTCGCTGAAAAAATGAGCTGGGATAATTAATTAAGATATCAAGTGAACATTAGTTCTTTAAACAATCTGCAATATTTCAGCCCAGAGTTTGAAAAATTCTTTACCATTAATTTCGCCGACCATTTGCCGAAAGACAAATCTTATTCCTTCGGCGATTGCCTTAAGTGGAGCTTTCTGACAAAGTCGAAAGCGGAGCGACTACATTAAAATTATTTCACACTTCCATAAATCAAAGGCAACGCAATTGTGATATCACAAAAAACATCAACGAACTTCGCTTTCTCATTCATCTTTCCCCATGAAATTCCTTCTTTTAACGGAGCCCCTGAACTTCCTCCTGGTTGTGGGGTGTCTGTCGTTATTTGAATCCCATAAATTGCTCCTTTCGAAAATTGCAATGATTGTTGTATAAAATTCTTCGGAGTTCCACCCCCAAGATAAATAACCCCATTCTTCTCAGAAGTCCAAGCAATATCAATTATCTCTTTCATGTCCTCAAAAGCATCAACAAAAATTTCTTTCCCTGCAGCTTTCTTACCCCATATCATTAAACCAATTCCAGAATCAGCAAGAGCAGGACAATAAATCGGAATCTTCTTTTCATAACATAGCCCCAATATGCTCTCTTTTCTTTTTTCTTCAGGAATCAAACTTCCAATCTTTTCCAAAAGTTCCTTTATGCTTTTACATTTAGAGATAACTTCCCAATGCTCATCAAAAAAGTTCTCCATATCTTCATAAACCTCATTCTTCATAAAAACATTATAAATTCTATCAATTCCTTTTTTGTTCAATTCGGCGTCGCTTATATTTTCATCTCCAGAATAATGGTGGTGACCAAGAGCTTCAATTAGGTCGTGTGTCAAATTCGCTCCTGTTGTAACAAGAACATCAATTTTCTTTTCATTAACCATATCAACTATAATGCTCTTCATTCCCGCCGGCACCATAGCCCCAGCCAATCCAAGAAAAACTTTGCATTTTTCATCATCAACCATCTCTTTAAAAATATCTGAAGCCAAAGAAATCTTTCCAGCCCCAAAACCACACCCCCCCATCTCTTTTACAAGTTTAGAGACTTTCATGTCTTTTTCAATTTTTATTGATTTAATGGGTTTCATTTTTAATTAATGAATCAGAAAGAAGTATAACTAGAACTATATCGGTATCGCGAGGTTCCTAATTAACGAGTTTTTCATATATACTCCAGCACAATAACATTTAAAAATCTTCCTTTTCTGATTTTACTACAATGAATAAATGGATAGAAATAATCTTCGGGTTGATTCTTGTTGTAGGTACGATTTTGGTTTGGGGCTATTCTGCTCAATGGGGCAGCTTCTGGAACTTCGGCACAGCAGCATGGGAGCTTCTTAAGGGTGGTTTAGTATGGTTCGTATTACTAATCGGTCTTATTTTATTGATGCTCGGAATCAGCGATTTGAAGGAATAAATCTTGGTAGGGTTTTTTGTGAACTGGCATAGATGAATCTGGTAACAAAATAAAAGAATTCTAAAAATAAAAAAATAAGAATAAATCAAGGAAAAATTATTCCTTGAAAAGTTTAACGATCTCCCATATACCTGCAAGTCCAACTAATGCATAGATAGTTGTTATTAACCATGGAACATTAAACCAGGTAGCCACATCAGCAGCCCAAATAGCTAGACCCCAATTCAACGCACCAATTATCACAAGTACTCTTGCAATCCAATCAATAGTGTTCAATTTAACCTCCTTTTTGAATTTAATTATTCTGAAATATCAAAGAAGCTGTTCTTTTTAAATATAACTAAATTCCCAACCCAATCAAAACCCCTTCTATAATTGCCGCTATTACTAGCAAAGGAAAAATAACCAAAATAAAAACCTTGATGGATTTAACAAAAAATTCTTTCAAACTTTTCCCCGGATCTTTCTGAAAAATAAAACTTCCTAATTTTATCCCTAAACCAAATGCAATAAAAATAGCAGTCAATTCAAAAATACCATGCGGCAACAATCTCCACAAATCCAAAAAACTTCCTTCTTCGGATAATATAACACTTCTTATAACAATTCCAACAACATAACCGTTGAATATTGTTGACAAAATACTGGGAACTCCAAGTATAACTCCAAGCAACATTGCAAAGAAGGCTGCCTGAAAATTATTCAAAAATATAAAACCAATCAACTCCGGAATTGCCATCCCTTCAGTAAGTGCGAAAAGTTCTTCCAACATGTTAGTAATATAGTTCAATATGTTCTCCGGAGGCAAAAAGAAAAATCCAACAAACATAAACACAACAAAAATTCCAATTGCAGAATATATAAATTTTCGAGACGATTTGATAAACTCCCAACTTTCTTTATACTCTTTTTTAAAATTGAATGCTTGTTTCTTGGATTTCATTTTTTCCTCGCTTTAAAGATAATTGTCGGCGGGACAACTTGCATTCTCTTTGGAGTATAATAATCCCAAAGGCCATACCAAGGATCATTTTTATATTTAATTCTTGAATCCGGCTCAATAATCTTCTCAACCATAAAACCTGCTTCTACTAAGGGATTAAACAATTCAGAAAGAGTATGATTATATGTAACAAGACTTGGACCACTTCGCATTTTCTCCATCTGCTTTCCAGTCTTAAAATAACTTCTTTGAACCTTAAATTTTTTCGGATCAACAATATTAAATAAAGGATGATCCAAACTAAAAACAAAACTTCCTTTTTTCTTCAGAATCCTATTAATCTGTTTAAATAATTTTAATAAATCCGGAGAATACAAAAAAGCAAATGCAGAAAAAACAAGATCATAACTATTTGATTTTACTTTTCTTAGGTCCTGAAAACTTCCATGAATTAATTTTATTTTGACCTTATTTTTATCCGCAAGTTGTTTAGCAAAGTTTAACTGCTCTTTTGATTGGTCAATTCCTGTAACTATTGCTCCTTTTTTAGCCATTGCTATTCCACATTGGGCGCCGCCACATCCAAGCTCTATTACCTTTTTCCCTTTAAGATTTCCCAACAAATTTAATTTATCCTCAAAAGGAGAACCTGGCCCGTAATGAATCCCGATCTTTATTTTGGATTCTTCTTGATAATATCTTGAATTTTGATCCCAATATTTCTCTATATGTTTTTCTATCTTTTTCATCTCTCCTCATACATATATCCTAATTCTCTAACTTTCCTAGGAAATTTATTTCTTAAATAAAACCCATAAATCAAACCGGCAACCAAACCTCCAAAATGCGCGGAGTTTCCTATGGGCAAATCAACAAAAAAATCTATCACCACTAAAGGCACAATAGCAATAATCGGAAGCAACCACATTTCCAATTTAATAGGCAAGGCAATCTTCTGGAATGAGCTACCAAAAGAAAACATAGCAAAAATCATAACGAAAAACAGGATATTGATTACCGTTGAAAAAACGCCAACGAAACTAGCAGGAATGAAAGGGATTAAAATAAATTGTAGAACTAAAAGTATCAACGGACCAGCGATGAGATAGATTTTAGACCGCGGAACCAAAACCGCTAAGACCCCAAGCAAACCAAACAATGCTCCGCTTGCCCCAACAGCCGGGACATCAAGATTTCCGAAAATTAATCCAGAAAGAACAAAAAATATTCCTCCAAGAATTCCCGCTGCAAAATAAATCCCCAAGAACCTTCTATTTCCAATTAATCTCTCAAGAAAATTCCCGATGAAAAACAACGAAAACATATTTGCAAACAAGTGAAAAAAATTCGCATGCATGAACATGCTCGTTAAAAAAGTCCACAAACTTTTTCCTTGTCTAATCAAACTCGGGGTGATAGCTAGATATTTAACAAAAAAATCCTCGCCAAAGATATTGATTAAAATTAAACCTCCAAAAAAGAGAACAACATTTGAGATAATCAAAATTAAAGTTACATTCATCCCTCCAAAAATATTGAAATTCCTTGTTCCTCTTAAAGCATATCTCGCCATGATAATAAAATTCGATTAAACTATTTAAAGTTATTTCTTTCAATTTGTGATAAGTAAAGTGTAAAAACAACCCATCATAAGTCTCAGCTCGTGGAAATATTGTCCCATTAATTTTTAGTATCAAGCGAAGCTTCCTTGTAGCAAAACTGGAAGCAGAGCGATTAAAAAACTATTTCTTCTTCACAGATTTTCCCTTAACTTTCTTCTTAGAAACTTTCTTCTTTGTTTTCTTAACAACTTTCTTTTTTGCCCCAGCTTTCTTCTTGACTAGTTTTTTCTTTGCCTTCTTCGCTTTTTTCTTTTTTGCCCCAGAATTCCGCTTGTGCCCTTTAGGGTATGCTTTGGGGTATGCCGATCGGCGAGCCTTCTTCTTCACAGGTTTAGGTTTTATCCCATTCTTACGATCTTCTTTAGCTTTCAATCTCTTTCTTTCTTTAGCATTAGCTTTTCTCTTCTCAGATTTTTCAATAGCTTCTCTCTCAAGTTCCTTCTCTTTTATCTTATCAACCTTCTCCTGCTCTTTATCAACCTCTACAGCTATCTCTTTTATCTCTTGATGGATCTTATCCAATTGTCTTTTCAATCCTTTAAGAACCTTAGAATTATCTTTCAATGTAAAAACCTCCCCACATTCTTCACATGTAAAATCATGTAGCAACGCATTCTCCTCGCTGTACTCCAATCCACAACGCTCACAAACATAAAACTTTTTGGATTCCCTACTTTTAATCTGATTATCCAACTGTTCTTTTCTCTTAAAAAGATTCGTCTTCAAAAACTCTAAAGTCTTCAAAATATCAAGCCTCCAAAAATAAGTATACCACCCTTTTTTCTTATCTTTCTTTCTATTTGAAATAACCAAACCATAATCAGAAAGTTTGTAAAGAAGATTTCTCGTTTGATTAATAGTTATGTCCAATTTTTTAGCAATCAAAAATTCATTCACCGGTTTTTTGGAATTCAAAAGCTTCGCAATCTCCTCGAATTGCCTTCCTAAAACCAAGCTCACAGCCTCCCTTAAAAAATTTTCTACCATTGTATTAGATTATATTAGTCAATTAAAAACTTTTCGTTTAACTTCGATAAAACAAAACAAAGGTTTTTAAACCTATAGTTTTTTATATATATGTTTCAATAAATATATTAGAAAATATATATTCAAGTATACAATGGGATTATTTGATAAAAAAGGTGATGAAAAAAAGGAGAAAGATATTTCTAGTAATGAAAAACCAGCATTAGATGAACCGCCGACACTTCCAGAATTACCTGAGTTGCCAGAGCTTCCAGACCGAAATGATTCCGAAGAAGATCTAGCCCCTGTAAAAAAAGAAAAGCTTCCTCAACTTCCTAGTTTCCCCTCAAGCTCATTTGGAGATAAATTTTCTCAGAACACTATTAAAGATGCTGTCTCTGGGAGAAAAGAGGTGTCGGGAGCTTTTGACGACGATGAATCTCTAGAAGATGAGATGAGTCCGGAGTTCCCAACTATAAAAGGTTCTTCAAGACAAAGTTTAACTGAAGAAATACCTGGAGTTCCAAGAGAATTTAAACAAGCTGCAAAAAGAGTTCAAGAAGCTGAACCAGTTTTCATAAGAATAGACAAATTCCAAGAATCATTAAAGATAATAGAAAAGACAAAAGAGAAAATTACCGGAATAGAAAAAGTCCTACACGATATTAAAACCGTCCGAGACCAAGAGGAAAAAGAACTCCAAGGATGGGAAAAAGAAATTCAACAAGCAAAACTACATATAGAAAAAATAGACGAAGAAATATTTTCTAAAGTTGAATAATTAGAAAAATGGCATCTAAAAATAAAAGCACTTCAAATTCTGGACAAAATTTGGTTCATATCAAATTAGACTTTCAAGAAGCGGTAGATAGTAAGAAAAACCTACTTCTAACTAAAGCAAATTTCCTAAGAACAAACCAAAACTTGAAATCTTATATTCCCTTAAGAAAAGAGGAATTAAATCAAAAGATAAAATTAAGAAATAGATTAAGAGAGCTCAAAAAGGATTTAACTTCCCTTGACGCAACTTTTCCAACACCCAAAATTCCACACATCTTAGACGATCATTTAGAACACACCATGGATGAATCAGATGAAGGAGAAAGTGTTTTATTTAATTCACCTCCGACAGAGATTGAAAAGACGCTTGAAAAAACAAAGTCTTTTTCTCAAGATTCGGATATTGCATCTGAACTAGAAGACATCAAGAGAAAATTAGGTGAATTGGAAGAGATTTAGAATAAAAGTTACTTTTTATCTCTTTAGAAGATATAAAAAGAGCTAAAGTTCTCTTTCAATTATGTTATACACAATTTTTGTATTCTTGCACTCAGCTTCAACAACCTAATTCTAACCTAGTGTTGTTTTAGCTAATTCTATAGGAGTTAGTTTATGACCGAGAATTTTTTCATATTCTGTTAGGAGAATTGCTTTATCTAGTTCCCCTATTGGCTCCACACAAGAGATATATTTTAATGGAATTCCTTTCCTGTATCTTATCTCAACAGGCTCTGAGGTCATTACCAAATGTCCTTCACCAGTATATTCTGGAAACATACCCAATTCCGAAACTTGATGATTAAATCCGATAACTACTCCATTTTTACCTTGTAAAATTGTCTCTAATCTCTTTAATCCTTCTATAGAAGTATCATCAAGTTTGCCATTCTCATAACCTGTTGTGTGGAGGGCAGCCCAATCTACAGAAGATCTATATGCAAATTCATAATTAGATACCCCTGTTTCTGCTTTTTCTATTGGAATCCCATACTTATCAAATGTTTCAGGAACTGCCCAAAATAAAAATGCATCTAATTCATTTAGTGGAGCCAAAAACCCCCTAAATATACTTAGTGTATATCCTGTTGCAGTTCCTCTTAATAATAAAGGCAAGTCTCCATTTCTTGAAAAAATTCTCTCTAATTCCCTAATAATATTCTTTCTTCTCATATTATACATGGAAGTATAAACTAACTTTTAATATTTTCGCATATAGTGCAAGAATACAAAAACTTTTCCGTTCCTCGCCTCCGGCTGCGCTCCCACTCCACTTCGCTCCGAGAACTTCGTTAAATTCCGAGGTTAATCAAATCCAAAATATTAAAAAACCCTTATTCTCTTCTTTTATCATGATAACTCGAAAAGAATTGATAAAAAAATACATTGAATTTTTCAAATCAAAGGGCCATAAGGAAATTCCAAACTCTTCTCTTATCCCTGAAAACGACCCAACAGTTTTATTCACAACGGCAGGAATGCATCCATTAGTTCCATTTCTTTTAGGACAAAAACATTCACAAGGAAAAAGATTAGTAAACGTCCAAAGATGCATCAGAACAGGAGATATAAACGAAGTGGGCGACACAACCCACCACACATTTTTCGAGATGTTGGGCAACTGGTCACTAGGAGACTACTTCAAAAAAGAAGCAATAGAATATTCATTTGAATTTCTAACAAAGGTTTTAAAGATACAAAAAGAGAAACTAGCAGTAACGATTTTTGCAGGAGAAAGTAAAATGGCGCCAGCAGATTTTGAAGCAAAAGAAATATGGAGGAATCTAGGAATTCCAGAAAATAAAATAGAACCCCTTGGAAAAGAAGGTAACTGGTGGGGACCTGCAGGAGATACAGGACTATGTGGACCAGATACAGAGATGTTTTACTGGAGATCAAAAAAACCAGTCCCAGAAAAATTGAATCCAAACTATTCTACATTGGCAACAGAAGGTAGAAAATGGGAAGAAGAAAAACAAAAATGGGGAGAAGAAGACAGCAACTGGGTAGAAATCTGGAACGACGTCCTAATGCAATATAACAAAGACAAGAAAGGAAATTACAATGAAGCAAAGCAAAAAAACATCGACACCGGAATGGGCGTCGAAAGAACGGTTACAATCTTAAACGGACTTGAGGACAACTATCTCGCAGATATGTGGCAACCTCTAATAAAACAAATAGAAAAATTATCAGGGAAAAAATACACCTTCGCAAAAGGAGATCTTGGATTTAAAGAAATGCCAGAGTGCTGGATTGATGATATGCGCTTAATGCGAATCATAGCAGACCACATCAAAGCAGCAGTTTTTATAATCGCAGATGGAGTGGTTCCAAGTAATACCGAACAGGGATACGTCCTAAGAAGACTAATCCGAAAAGCAGTTCGGTACGCAAAAAAATTGGGCATTCCAAAAGACTCAGACCTAATAACGCCATTGGTTAAAGAAATCCTAAAGATCTATAGTGATTATAATATTCTAAAAGATAATAAACAAAGAATAATCGATGAAATTAATAAAGAAGAAGACAAATTTGAACTTACATTGGAAAAAGGAATTAGGAAAATTAAAAAAATGTCTCACGAAATTAATGTTAATGAAGAAATTTCTGGGAAGAAAGCATTCTTGCTCTACCAATCTTATGGTTTCCCTATTGAAATGACTAGAGAAATAGCTTTGGAATCTGGAGTAGATGTAGATATAAAAAGTTTTAATAAAGAACTCAAAGCCCACCAATCCCTCAGCAGAACATCCTCAGCAGGAAAATTCAAATCCGGTTTAGCAGACAATTCAGAACAAACAGCAAAATTGCATACTGCAACACATTTATTGAATCAAGCATTGCGAGAAGTCCTGAAAGATCCAAAAATCTATCAAAGAGGAAGCAACATAACACCTGAAAGATTAAGATTCGATTTCAACTTCGATAGAAAACTCGCTGACCAAGAAAAAAAGAAAATCGAGGATTGGGTTAACGACAAGATCAAAAAAGACCACCCTGTGAAATGTGAAGAAATGCCCGTGGATGAAGCCAAGAAAAAAGGTGCCCAAGGAATCTTCGATGACAAGTATAAAGACAAAGTTAAAGTTTACTCAATTGGGAAGGAAGGAAAAGAAGTCAGCAAAGAAATTTGCGCAGGCCCACATGTAGATTCATTAGGAGAACTCGGAAAATTCAAAATCAAAAAAGAAGAATCCTCAAGTTCTGGTGTAAGAAGAATCAAAGGGGTGTTGGAATGAATGACTCTACTTTGACAAGAGAAGAATCTAAAACAGATTCAAAACTAATAAAAAGCGGAATTGTAATGTGTGATAAAGCTTGGCAAAGAGAAAATGTCCCAGGCCAATGGATGTTTATCCCAGAAGATTGTAGAACTTGCGAAGGATATGATCCCCTTTGTAAAGACTATTTCCCAACAACTTTAGAATAAATAAACTAACGGAGGAAAATAAAAATGACAGAAGAAAATTGTATATTTGTGAAATGCCCGAAATGCGATTCTGGTAGATTACTTCCATTCTCGTTCAAAGATGACGTCTTTGAAAAATGGAAATGTTCAAACCCCGATTGCGATTTCGAAGTTCTAAAAAGGGAATAAAAATAATCAAAAAGGAACTTCATCTTCGGGTTCTTCTTTTTTCTCAGTTCTTTCCAAATATTCGCTTCTTTGCTGAAAAAGATCTGTTAACAACAAATCATCTAGAATTCTCTTGTGCTCAGAATAAAAATGCCGCAACCATTCAGCCCTATCTTCCAAACTAAGATTAATTCTTGCGACCGGAAATCCGGGCATCTCTGTATCCCTTCCACAATAAGAAACTTTTCTAGTAGGAACCATAGATTGTTCAACACTCATTCTATCCAAAAAACAATCTTCAACTTCAATATTCTTAAAATGTTGTTGCCCGTTTGGGGATTCTCTTAAAAATCCTAAAAAATCCTGCCCTTCAAAAGCAAGATCAAAAGAACTCAAAAGAAACCCCCAATATAATTCAGAATCCCTACCAAAATTTGATTTAGTGTGATTCATTACTTCATGACGAGAACGTGAATAAAGTAAAAGCGCAAGTGGAAGGGGAAATGTAACAAGTTTTTTTGGCATTTGAGCCAATGTAGAAACCATTTTTCCTTTTGTCGATTTAAGAAAACTAACCCCGTCTCTTCTTTTACCATAACCATAAACATGATATTCATGACTCGGCATCTCCTGACCTTCTTCTAATCTTCCAAGAAGAGAAGAACAAGCATTCTCTAATTGCTTCAAAGGACACAAGGGTCTTGATCTTTTCCTTGACATTGATTTAACCTCAGTGGTTAAAATTCCCCCTTCTTTTTTATCAATAATATCCGGACAAAAACATCTTGAATATCTTTTATTTTCAGTTATTTCAATAGCCTCCCAAACCCCCTCATGTGTTTTCCCCCCATAAAGATGTTGACTTAAACAAGAAAAAAACCTCCCGATATTTTTCTTTACACCATGAGCCCTCACACGATAATCTCTTCTCCCCTTTATTAAAACCGGTTTGGGAACCTCTTTTAATTTCGGTCTAAAAACCTCACTCATCTTCAAACTCCAACCTCAATTTACCTTGATTCTTGTCCTTCGTCCAATTTCTTGCTCTTTTTTTCTCCAATAATCCCCGAGCATATTCTGGATCAAGCTCCGCTAATTTAGAAATGTGAAATCTCAAAAGACCATCTTTAAAAGTATAATCTTCTCCGCAACATGAAACCCCCTCGACTAATCCTTCAAATCCCTGACGCAAATTTTCATCAACTCTACAAAAATCGCAATATTCCCAATCGCCAACAGCTCCACAAACACCTACCCCTTCATCAACCAAGTTCTGAAAATCCGGATGCATCTCTGCAGGAATCCATGTGTTTTTCCCTTTCTTTCTATAAATTGGTTTTTCTTCTAAAAAATCATCCTTATATCTATCGCTTCCATCCAAATTTTTTCCATCACAAACTTTCTCTAATCTAGAACCTTTCTTTATCTCCTCCCACGATCTACACAAAAGCTTATCTGCAGTTTTTTTATCATCAGCTCTAACGGTTATCAATCTCAATGGGATGCCATATTTCTCTCTAGCTTCTAAAGCTTCTCTAACAACCGAACCTCTCTTCGCATTGTCATCAATCGATTGCGCTAAATCCGCCACAAGAGTCAAATCTGCGGGAACGCCATTCAAGAAATAATTCACTGCTTGTCTAATTCTCCAAAGATTTGAAAACCCCTGAGAAATTGCTCCCGATTCAACATCCAAGCTTTCCCATCCTAAGCTGTAATGAAGGAAAACTCTTCTTTCTCTAAGTTTCTCGGCCATTTCTTTCCCAGATAACATCTCAACACTTTCAACAACATTCCCTTTTCTGTATCTAACTAAATTTCGAGATAACTCTGCAACAACGGGATTTCCCCTACGGGCATGTTCTCTTGTTTCCAAAGCACCTTCCAAACCAAAAGGCAACATCTTCGTCGGAAGAATAAATCCCGAACCAAATTCAGAACACATCTCTGTAAAATCCATTAGAACCGGATAATAATACGGATGCCCACATTCAACATTCTTTCCACCCCTTACAACTAACGGACGCTGCTTTTCAAAAGTTTTTTTAGTCTCTTTATCAACAACTCTCGGAGTCACCTTCCCAGTATTATATTCTGCATAACAATAAATACATCTCTTATTTATTCTTCCCTGTTCCTTATAGATTTCAAAATTCCCGGGGGCATAAACTCCCCTATTATCAATAACTTCCTTCAAGAGATCAACATCCACTTGCGCGATACAAGCCCTCGCAAAATCAACGTTGTTCCAATTTAAACAAACCATTTCAACACTGCTATCAGGCATGACCATCTTTACGCTCGGTCCTTTTCCTCCCCATGAAAGTTTAACAGAATCTACTGATGCTCTCGCCATAAAAACCCTACAAAATTCCAATTTAAAAATACTTATATTCAAAAAGCGATACTTCAAGAATCCCAAAACTTATAAACTAATTATTTTTGTCTTTAACATGACAAAAGATAAATATGAAGAACTTCTAGAGAAAGCTTACAGCAAAGTAGAATCAAAAGTTGAAAACGGAGAAAGATTCGAAATCCCGAAAATCGAAGGCCATTTCCAAGGTAAAAAAACAATTCTAACAAACTTCATTCAATTAGCAAACCATCTAAGAAGGTCTTCAGAACAATTACAGAAATTCTTATTAAGAGAACTTGCAGCAGCAGGAGTCATCGAAGGAGAACGGCTCGTTCTAAACAAAAATGTCCCAAGTGCGAAAATAAACGAAAAAATAGAACAATACGCAAACGAATTCGTCCTCTGTAAAGAATGCAAAAAACCCGACACCGAAATAATCAAACAAGGCCGAATCAACCTTCTTCATTGCCTCGCTTGCGGAGCAAAGCACCCAATTAGAGGAAAAATCTAAATCCCCCTCGTCCAAAGCTTTAAAAATCCGCATTTCTTTAGGAAATCGTTCATAAGAACAAAATAAATTCACAAAGGAGGAAAAATATGACAATAAAAGGATACTGCGTTGTTTGTAAGGAAAAAGGAGTCCCTATGAAAGATGCAAAAATATCAAAAACTTCAAGAGGCGGGTACATCGCAAAAGGTATTTGTACTAAGTGTAACAAGACAAAAATGTGTGCAATGATGTCAAAGGAAAACGCTGAGAAAGCTATGGCATCTGGCGAAGCAAAGAAGGACTTTTAATTTTATTTTTATTCTCTTTTTTTTATTTTTTCTATTGCCTTCTGAGGTTTACTCCGTAGCTTGCTACGGCGAAGAAGGGAATGCATAAGAATTTCCATTCTTAGGAAATTCTTTTCATCTCTTTTTTTTATTTTTTATCAACAAACTTTAAAAGTCCGGTTATTTCTCTTAAAATATGCAAGTTAACATCATAAAATCCTACAGAGAAGTTATAGCTATCTGTGACACTGAACTGATAGGCAAAAAATTCCAACAAGAAAACCCCTCTGACAAAGAACACAATCTTTTGCTAGATGTTAAAGAATCTTTCTACAAGGGCGAAGAAAAGACAAAAGAAGAAACAATAACGATAATGCAATTTCATTCAAAAGAAGACGCAACATTCAATATCGCCGGAAAAGAATCAATACAAACGGCTATTGAAGCAGGAATTATATCTGAAAAGGCCGTTGGAAAAATTCAAGGGATTCCTTATGCTTTAATCTTGTGTTGAAAGTATATCTTTCATCACACATTTATTTTTAAATATAAAATACAAAAAGAGATTATGGAAATATCGGCAATAACTTTCATTGGAAAGGATTTAGATCTATCAAGATTTGATGCTATGAAACAACTTTCTCCTCCAAGAATTATGTTTAAAACACCGATAGTTATATTTACCCCAAGAGCATTAAATGAGCCGGGACGAGGGGCATATAATGAAGGAATCCTATCCCATTCAACATTTGATGGGACCGAAGAAGAATTCAGATCTGAACTAGAAAATTATCTAATTGAAACCGCCGGTGTTCTTGAAAAAGCTTATTGCGAGGCCATGCATGGAAAAGACCCACAACTTGAGGCAGGATTACACCACCACCAAATAGCAAGAGAAATAAATCCCCCACCTGGAAGCAACGTTCATTATCAACCTTATTTTGAAATATTGGAAACGTCAGAACCCCCATTAATTAATTCTCGCTACTTAACTAAAGGAGCCGATCTTATTGAAAAAACAAGGCTCGCTAGAATTAACCAAGCAACCCTCAGTGCTCACGCAAGATCTGTTAATGACCTAGCCCGTCTAGCGGGAGATTATCTAAAGGCCCAGGAGCAGTAGATAAAATTCCATCAAACTTATAAACCTTTTAATTCTAAATTTAATATGGCTAAAAGCATGAAACAACAAGAGCAGGAAAAAGCCGCTCAACAAGCTAGTCAAGGCCCCATAAGAGTGAGACTTCCAAAACCACCTCAAATGTTGGGCCTAATTGACCAGCGACTTGGTGGAAACAAGATGCTCGTTACATGTAGCGACGGCAAAACAAGAAACTGTAGGGTCCCAGGAAGATTAAAAAGATACTTATGGCTCAGGCCTGGAGATGTTGTAATAATAGAGCCTTGGGAATTAGACAATACCAAAGGAGACGTTCTTTTCAAATACAAACCAGGCCAAGCAGACTGGATAAAAAGGAACGGTTATCTTGAAACAGAAAAAACAGAATTTTAGATAAAAATGAAAAATCTTAAAGATATTCAAGAACATTATGATTTGCAATTTAATGAAATAGAAAAACAAATAAAATCTTCAAAAGCAAAAAGAATCTTATTGCAATTCCCTGACGGCCTCAAAAGTTATTCTCTTGCTATTGAAAACTATCTAAAAACAAAGTTTCCAAACGTTGATTTCTTAATTTGGTTTGGAACTTGCTACGGTGCTTGCGACACTCCGATACTCCCAAAAGATTTAGAGAAAAAAATAGATCTAACAATTCAATTTGGACACTCCGAACTTCAGCCACAATATTAGGAGTTGGGAGCATCTAGAAATCTTTGATTTATGGTGTTGTGAGATGATGCTGAGGTATTAAATAACAAGTTTCACTTTTTTGAAACTATAAAAAGAAGGGTTTCACTTTTTTGAAACTATAAAAAGATTTAAAAACTAAAAATTTCTAATTCATCTATGAACAAAAGGGTAAATTATATAATCCTCGCAATATCGTCCCTATCCTTTATAGCCCTTGTAATATCAATTAGTTTATTATTGGGGGAACATTTTCAAGTTGAATCATGTGCATGTCCAAAGATGGTAAGCCAAAACTTTATCGCACTCTTCATAATCCTTTCAATTATATTCGTGGGTGGACTAATTTATTACCTTTTATCATTACAAATAGAAAAAAAGGAGAAAAAAGTAAAATTCAACATAGAGACTGTAAAAAAGTTCCTTGACAAGGATGAAAATTTAGTATTAAATCAATTAGATAAAAATAATGGGGAAATATTTCAATCGCGATTAAAAGGGAATAAAGTAAGAGTCTCTAGAGCATTAAAAAAATTAAAAGAGAAAGATATTGTAAAAATTGAAAAACATAACAAACAAAATAAAATAAAACTGAATAAACATTTTATATTCAAATGAAAGAAATAAAAAAATCAGAGATATGGTCTCTCGCCATAATCATAATAATTCTTCTTTTGGCTTTTGGCATAATCTATTTTCCAAAGAACACTGTAACTCCAGAAAAAGAAACTGCAATATGCATAGGAGAAAACGCAATATTCTATACTCAAATAGGATGCCATTATTGTGGGATACAAGAAGAGATGTTTGGAGAAAATTCTCAATATTTAGATATATTCTTATGTAATAATAATTGGACAAAATGCAGAGAAGCTGAAATCCGCGGGACACCTTCATGGGAAATCAATGGAAAGCTATACTCTGGGGTCCAATCAATTGAGAAATTAAAAACATTGACAAATTGCTAAAATGGCAGAACTAACAAACTTACTGAGAATAACAACCCTGGCTCTTGCGGACTCTGTTAATCCATGTGCAATAGCCGTTTTAACAATGGTCCTTGTTTCCATTTTAATACAAAATCCGGACAAACGGAAAAAAATCCTTGCAGCCGGTTTGAGCTTCACCGCAGCAATCTATATCGGTTACATGTTCTACGGAGTAATTATTGTTCAAATATTCAGTACCTTTGCAAATTTTCTAAGAGAAAATTCGGGTTATGTGTATAACGGGCTTGCAATTTTAGCGATGATTATCGGTGCTTTAAATATTAAAGATTTTTTTGTTTATCGTCCAGGTTCAACAGGAACTGAAATGCCCTTGTTTATGAGACCAAAAATTAAAAAGATAATAAACAGAATAACCTCTCCGGGCGGGGCGTTCATAATAGGTTTCCTTGTGACGATCTTTCTACTTCCCTGTACAATCGGGCCATACGTTGTAGTGTCGGGGCTCTTATCCGAAATTGGGATATTAAAAGCTATTCCGTGGCTTTTATATTACAATATAATTTTTGTAATCCCCATGATAGTTATAACTCTAATTGTTTATTGGGGTTTCGCAAAAGTCCAAGACGTCTCAGGATGGAAAGAAAGAAATATTAAAAAATTACATTTAATCGCAGGCATATTATTGTTCTTAGTTGGTATCGCTTTGTTAGCCGGTTGGTTATAGGATTATTCTTCCGGGATTTCCCAAAGAGAATTTTCTGAGGTCCGTCTTGCTTCTACTTCCAATTGTCTCGCTGAATCTGACCTTACTTTTTTCTCAAGACCGTGTTTCTCAGCATAATTATCAAAAAACCCCCCAGAGAAAAATCCGTTCTAGAACCAAAAGCCCCCATACAAAATTCTTCATAACACGGAACACAAACAGAAATCTCATACCTTCCAGATTTAAAAGAATCCCTTGTCACTTCACCACAACTATGACATTTTTCTCCAGACATTTTTATTTTAATAAAATTTAATAAACATCACCCTAAACAAACAGAACCTCTACCAGCTTCAATAATCAAATCTCTAGATCCAACAACATCTTCTTCAGTAAGCTCACCTGCCATAGAATCATCATAACGAGATCGGGCTTCACTTTGAGAAGCCAAAAAATATTTTCTCCATCTTCTAATACTTTCAAGAGGAGGGAGATTTTTATTTACAGGTACGTATTCTATCATTTTAATAATCTGGCAAGGTTTCTTGCTCAGCATCCGGTTTTTTCTCAATTGGCTTTTCAGACGGAGCTTCACCACCATCAGCAGGCTGAGCCATTTCTTCTTCAGAAACTGAATTAATCATTTCTTTAAACTTTGGAAAATCAGCAGCTAAAATTCTAACGCCCGCTTTTGTAAAACCAGTATATCTATCACTTGTAACAAATTCTCGAACAGTCAACCCTCGCTTACCACCAAAATCATCAACTCTAATAACAATATCAGACTGATCATTCTTAGAAATTTTCCCTATATCTTTTTCCATAAATTATTCAAAGAAAAGACCTTTATAAATTTTGTTGTGTTAAAAGAATTCCATCCACTTCCTCAAGAACATTTGCAAAAAACCCGCTGTTCTTCTGAGCATTCAACTTTGACACCACTTCCGAAACATCCTTTCCAGTAATCAAAGAAACTCTTTTACTGCCCCCCCCTTCAAGAGGCCTATAATGAGGAAAAGAAAGAAGCCCTTCCCCCGACCCATCAGAACAAAAACTTGCTAAAGAATACCCTGAAACCCCCCTTGATTCCCAAACAAGTTTTCCAATATCTTCCAAAAAAGCGACGGGATAAACATGTGAAAGGAAATTATCCTCGTTTCCTATAAAATGATGACCATAAAAATATTCTTGATTCTCACTATCTTCAAAACATACTCGTCTACCCATACCCATATTTCCTTTTTCCCCATCTATCATAAAATTTCATCAGTTACTCAATTTAAAAACCTTTCTTATTACCATTTTAGAATAACTAAAGTTATTTCCATATAAAAAAAATAATTTTAAAATATAGCCTCGAGGACAGAAGTATTTAAAAACCCTACAAATCTTTTTGGAGCAACAAAAAAACGAGGTAAAAAATGTCAAAAACAGAAAGCTTCGACGAAGCTTCCAAAAACCCCGAAGAGATTGAAGACAACTTTGATAAAGAGCTTGATCAATTAGATCTTGATGATTAGTTATCTTAAAAATCCAAAAACTTTTTCTTTTATTTTATTTTTTATTCACAAAAAAACGATTACTGCAAACCAAGAATTATTTTATTATTTAACTTATCCATTTCACCAAAATTATTTTCTATCTCCAAAGAAACTTCATCAGGATTAATCTCTCTGATGGCTATGCCTCCAAGCTTAACGACAACTCCTGCCCCAGGTTCAATTTCCTCTAAGTCATAAGTTTTAACATCTCTGCCTTCAACATATACAACTACCTCAGAATCCTCCGAAATTATCAAACCCCGATTAACCACACTAAAATTAACATCTAAAAACCGCCCTTTTATTTGAGCAGAGACACCCTCAAATGCCAAATCGGGTTTTGCTTCTATAGAATATAACTCATTAATTAAATTTGGGATCTCATCCCCAATTTCCTGTCCACATTCATAAATCGGATACATAATATTATTGGGATTTTCTGAATGCCCAAAGCCCAAGGTATGCAACAACTCATGCACTTCAACATTTGGTTGCGGACAATCAGAAACCCTTATCAATAAAATTTTACCCTCAAGAATAAGATTATAATCCCCCGTTTCAATAATCTTTGAAGGTCCGCCTTCACCTGCAACAAATAAATCCCCATTCATAACGTTCCCACTCTCGCAAGTAATATAAAGTTCCTCTCCAGATTCAACGGAAACATATTCCAAAATGGTCAAATCCTCAATTATTCTCAACGCCCGTTCCATATCATTCATTTGCTGGAGCGGACAATCATGAATCCTATAACTAATCTCATTTGAAGGATACCTCATATTTTCATAAAACTGAAATTCTCCACTTCCATTAACCCCTGAAGATAGAGAAAAATTGCCATCATTTTTTTCATGTTTAAATTCAACCCCAGAAAAAGGATAAAACCAATAAATACTGAGTAAAACTAAGACAAGTAAAAAAAATACAAAACCCAAAAGTTTGCTTATCCACATATCTCTAGAACTTAAAATAAGTTATTAAAGTTTTCTAAAACCAACAATAGGAAAAATAAAAATAAAAAAGAAAGAGATAAATAAATAAATTTATTCTGCGTCTGCTTCTGGCTCTGCTGCAACTTCTTCTGTTTTCTCTTCGTCAACAACAGGAGCGTCTTCAGCAACAACGTCTTCAGCAGCATCTTCTGCAGGCTCTGCAGCATCATCTGTAGTCTCAGCAGCTTCTTCCGCTTCTGGAGCGGCTTCAGTAGCTTCTTCAGCAGGTGCTTCCGGAGCAGCTTCTTGAACTTGTTCGTTTTCGTCCATTTTAAAAAATATACCTCATTTAATTCTAGATATCCAAACTCAGCTGTTTTATAAAGTTTTTGTATTTTTTTGGAGTGGAAAAATTCAATAACAAAATAACTACTCCACAACACAAAACTTTAAAATACCTAAAATACAAGAATAAATATGGTGATAAAAATAATGAAAAACTTTTTTTCAAGAATATTCTCAAACTTATTTAAAAATAATCGTGAAATAAAACTCGGTTTCTACGGCCCCCCAAATGCCGGAAAGACAAGCTTAGCAAACCATATTTGCAAAGATTTCACCGGAGAAGAAATGGGAAGTGTGAGCAAAATCCCACACGAAACGAGAAATGTACAGTTCAAAGAAAAAGTTGAGATTGAATACAAAGGGAAAACCCTAATGTTCAAAATGGTTGACACACCGGGAATTGCAACAAAAATAGATTACGAAGAATTCTTAAAATACAAAGTAAAAAAGAAGGAAGCTAAAAAGAGGGCCAAAGAGGCAACGCAAGGAGTAGTCGAGAGTATAAAATGGCTAGAGGACATGGATTTAGTTGTTGTGGTTCTTGATGCAACAGAAAATCCTTACAACCAGGTTAATATAACAATAATCGGAAATCTGCAAGCAAGAAAAATCCCTGTTTTAATTATAGCAAACAAAATTGACTTAAAAAAAGCAGACATAAAGAAAATAGAGTCAGCATTCCCAGAGTATGACACAATTGGAATAAGTGCAAAGACTGGAAAAAATTTAGAAGAGTTCTACGAATCAGTTTTTAAACTTTCAAAAAAGATAAGATAAAAAACATTAAAAACCCCTAAATATTATAAATAAAAAAGAGGAAGATGGTAAAAAAGATAAATTCAAAAAAGAAGCTAGGTAAGCTAAAAGGATTTTCTATCCAGTTCATGCCTTATTATGAAATTCGGGAGTTGGGTAGCAACGACAGAATAAGAAAAGTCTTGGAAATAGTTCTAGGAAATAATATTTTAATTCTTCAGGGAAAACTTCAACCAGAAGAAGAAACGAGATTGATCGGGGATACGATGGCAATGATTGGCCATGTGAAAAGCTTCAAAGGAATTGAACTAGCAGTTATTGATAATTCAAAAAAAGAAACCTTTATTGAAAGAGTTAAAAAATCCGTTCTAGATACCTTGGCTGGAGGAGATCTCGGAGCAGTTACAATTATCGGCCCAGCAAGCATCATTAAAGAGATAAAGCGAAATCCAAAGAAAATTGAACTTATGTTGAAAGGATAAGTTACTCTTTAACTTGTAATAATTTATTTTGTTGATAAAACATTTCTATACTATCTGGAATTCCTTGAAGATTATTTTGTAACCACCAGGGAGGATTTTTATCAAAATCTCTTTCTCTTCCTTTATATTTAATTTTCCCTCTATAAATCATTCTCGGAAGATGAAAAGGAACTCTATGTGGCCCGAGTAAATCCCCATTTTTTTCAGGCTGAACATGAAGCAATCCCTTTCTTGCCCGAAAATTTAATCCCAAATCCAAAACAACAGCCCTTCTAATAGCAACATCATGAATGTGATTATTTGGTGTTTCTTGAACATCATAACTTAGTGCCGCATCAACATTAGAAGGCGCCGTATCAAAAATATCATCAAATTCGATTAACCAACGAAGGGTTTTTCTATCAGATTGTAAAAAACAAGTATATGCTCTTTGATAAACTTGTAACGCATCAGATCTTTCAATAACCTCTCCTCCCCATTGCCAAGCAATTTTCCAATTTCCTTCTCCAAACTCATTATTCCATTGTGAGAAAAGCCCATCTCTGCTCTGACCAAAATATCCTGGCCTATCAATCGCTCTCCATTCCATCAACAAGAATAAGAAAAAGACTTTTTAATTATTTATATCCTAAAATTCAACTTTCATTCCTCTTTCTTAGGAAGCACTAACGAAGTCAGGTCGATGATATATTTTCCTTCTTCCATTTTATATATTAAAGGTCGATTTTTGCTAAACAAATTTGCAAGATCAATTTCATATCTTCCACTTCCAGTTGCCCTTATAGATTCGAGATCCAAGATAACGGGAGCATCCTCTTTCTCGATGCCAGCCATCTCACGGATATCCATTTCAACTTGCTTCTTATCTTCTACTTCAAGTTCAACAGGCTCTTTCTTAACTTGCTCAAGTTGCTCATCCCTAATATAAAAGAAAAAATGGCCCTGGCAATCTTTACACCCTTCGATTAATTCCCTACTTCCAGCAGGAATAATTCTTTTACAATGTACACATTGGTGTGGCATGCGAGACTAAAGAAAACACCATTAATAAATTTAATGGAATAGTTAAAATTATAAATCCCCTACTCCATAATAAACCATGACCAAAACAACTGAAAAAATATACAAAGAAATTCTAAAAGAGATAACCCCAAACAAAGAGGCCCAAGAAAAGATAGCTTTCATATTAAAGGATTTCCAAAGAAAATTAAAAAACCAAATCTCAAAATTGAATATTGAAGCTGAAATTTTTATTGGGGGAAGCTATGCTAAGAAAACTTTAATACAAAAAGAGAAATATGATGTGGATATTTTTATAAGATTTAATGAAAAATATCCCAATCAAGAAATCTCAAAATTAACAAAAAATATCTTAACAAACTTAAAACCCAAACCAAACCTAAGAATTTTGCACGGCTCAAGAGATTACTTCCAAATATCAGCAACAAAAAATATAGAATTAGAAATATTACCTGTGAAAAAATCCCCTTCTCCAGAAAAAGCTGAAAATATAACAGACCTCTCATACAGCCATGTAAGTTATGTAAATAAAAAAGCAAAAGCAAAAAGAGTTTTAGATGAAATAAAAATCTCAAAAGCCTTCACTCACGCCTGCAATTGCTACGGTGCCGAATCATACATCCAAGGTTTTTCAGGATATGCTCTGGAACTTTTAATTTTGCATTATAAATCCTTTGAAAAATTTCTTAGAGAAACAATAAAAGTAAAAACAGGGAAACAATTAATAATTGATATTGAAAAACAATTCAAAAGACCTTCAGAAGTTTTGCTCGAATTAAACTCTTCAAAACTTCAATCCCCAATAATCTTGGTTGATCCTACTTACAAGAAAAGAAATGTCCTTGCTGCCCTCTCCCAAGAAACTTTTGAAAAATTCCAGACCCACGCAAGAAATTTCTTAAAAAAACCCTCTATAAATTTCTTCCACAAAACACAAATAAATTTAGAAAAAGAAAAAACCAAAGCAGAAAAAAACAAAAACCAATTCCTTATTCTTGAAATCCAAACAGCCAAACAACCGGGAGACATAGCAGGAACAAAACTTTTGAAATTTTACAAACATTTGAACCAAGAAATTTCAAAAGTTTTTGACATTAAAAATTCCGGATTTCTTTACAACGAAAAACAATCTGCAAGAATATTCCTTTCTGTCAAACCAAAAAAGCAAATTGTTTTCCAAGGCCCAAATTTGAAAGAAAAACACCACGTCAAAAAATTTAAGAAAATTCATAAAAAGACTTTAATAAAGAACAACACAATTTACGCAAAAGAAATTCCAATTCAAAGTTTAAAGGAATTTCTAAACGTTTGGACAAAAAACAAAGCCAACAAAAGAAAAATTCGAGAAATGTATGTCAAAAATTTTAAGATTGTTGAATAAAGTTATTTATCGCTCCTTCTAAATGTAATTTTTTTAGGAATCACCCCAAGTTTAGAGCCATGTTCATGAGTTAAAAAATAAACTTGCATAATACGTCTTCGATCTTCCTTTAAATCCCCTGTTGTTCTTTTACGCAACACCCCAGGAAGTTCCCCCCCATCTGCATAGGGCTGATAATCATGTCTTTCTTCAGACCCCGATGAATCACTTTCACCCATCCTTATTTCCTCCCCTTTACCTTTTTATCTTTTTTGGCTTTCTCAGCATCTGCAACTTTCATTGCTCCTTCAAACATGTCGGCAAAAGCTGTCGAGAAAAAATCTGAATTCAACCAAACAGCAATATCATCGTTGTCCGCGTCTTTCGCTAAGTAGAATAAAATTTCCCTTCGATCTATGATAAAAAACTTTGCTTTGATTTCTGTTTTCTTCGCTTTAACTCCAAGTCTCTCGCCTATTCTTTGAACCATTTCTTCCTCGCCATTAAGGACAACAACAACTTTCATTCCCGCTTTTTGCAATCTGTCAATTGTTTCTTTAAACAAACTTACTCTTCGATTTATGTCCTCAACGTGCGTACAGATTATAACTTCCTTTTGCGCATTTTCCAAAATTTCTCTAAGATAATGCGAAATGTTCGACTTTCCTTTCAGCGAAGCTGAAACATCTTCTCTCTTCACAGGCTCAATTCCACCCTTATACAATTTATCAAGTTGAACAAACTCATCAGACTCTTTAATCTTCGAAAGTCTCTCAACTCTATCATGCGCATCCTTCTGAGCATTCCGTTTCATCTTCTCAATTATTGTCTCAGGTTTAAGTCCAAGATATTTCACTGGCTTACCAAGTTTGATTATTGCAAATCCTCTTTTCTCAAGAGATTCAAGAACATCATAAGTTCTAGACCTCGGAACTCCAGAAATGCTCGCAACCTCACCAGCTGATGCAACTCCTTTAGACAATAAAGCTAACCAAACCTTCGTCTCATAAATATTAAGATTGAAATAATCTTTTACTCTTTCAATTAATTCTTTTTGTACTATCATTGTGTTGCTCCTTCAGCTTTTAACTTTCTTAATCGTTTTTCCTTTTTCATCCTTTCTGAAATTCTCTTATTAACTTGGTAAGCCATAATAGCAGCAACAGGAATAGCTACAGCATACCCCAATACTGTAAAAAGGGCACTAGTCATCTCCCGAGAAGTAATTTCCTTTGTTCTTTCCCAATCATGTCTTAACACTTCCGCCTGACCATACTCTTTAACATTTCTTATCCCATCTCGAAAATCATAAGGATATTTATACATTGTAATTCTTTTTCTCCCAACATCTTGTCTTCCTTCTTTTTCTGTCATTTTAATCTCGACCCCCCATTTCTATGACACTATCTCCTTCATAAACAACATCTCCAGAAGGTTTTGCATAAAATTCTGAAGTTAAAAAAGAGACAACTTTCCCGGTTTTAATATCCCTGAAATCAGTTCTATTTTTATTTGTAGTAGGTCCTCTTAAAAAATATTCTTTCCCCCCCATTCTAGGGCAGCTTATCCTTATTCCTTCTTCTCCCGTCATTTTATTTCTGACCCCCAGTAATAATTAATCCATATTTCTCTTTTACTTCTCTTTGATCAAGATTTAACTCAGAAGTTAGATATCTTAATTTTGCTGCAGTGCTAGCTTGCAAATTTTCTTGCTCTTTCACAGATCTACGATTTAATCTTGCTAATTCTGCTTCTGCTGCGGATAAAGCAAGAACGAAATCTCCCTCTAAACCCCTAAGACGCCTTCCATTAATATCATAAACTGCCGGAACTGGATTTGAAACAAAATAATTAGTAGCCCCACCATTAGTTACAACTTTGAACTCATTAGTTCCATCTCCATCTCGATCCACTCCAGAGATATACTTTGCTCTCGCGCTGGCTTTTCCCTCACTCTTTCCAACCTCAAGACCTTGATCATACCCATGATTAATCATAGCTGTTAGCCCTGCCCCCCCCCCCCCAATATTACTAAACCCCCAAGAACACCGGTCACAATCCGACTAGCGATTCCTGAGGCATTGTTTCTCCCATCTAATACTTGTGAAGCTTTATTTCTCATTTTATTTTAACCCCATTGTCTGTTTTCTTGATCCGTCTATTCCCTCTGGATTTATAAGAGTATATCTTGGAGAATTGTCTTGTTCACGCGAGCAGGTTAAACCTTCTCCCAAATAGTTTGTTCCTGAAAATAAATAAGAATTTGTTTCTCCTTCTCTTACGACAACATATTCTGTTCCTGCACCTCTGCTCATCTGAACATTTCTCAAAAATACTTGTTCTGCTTTTTCTCCTTCAGATCTAACTCCAGCCCCAGATTCTCTAGGACTTTTAAAATGGGATATGCCAAACAGAGTAGCCACCATAGCCAATGCGAATATTGTATTATTTCTTGATATCTTTCTTTCATTTTCTTTTGTCATTTTATTCTCGACCCCCTTTAACTTTTCCAACACTTGCATCAGCACCAAGATATCTCTCTAAAGTATCATCAGAACCCGTATCTCCAACAGTTCTTTCACCTGCACAATCATATTCCGTTTTACCTACAGCTTTTCTTATTCCTTCCACTATTTCCTTAGATTTATCTTTATCCATTTAAAATCCTTAATGACTAAAAAGCTCCTCAGCTCTTCCTCTAGCTTTTTCATATTTAATTGCTGAACCAGATTTATTCCCTACTGATTGACCTTCCAATCTCGCCACATCATTAGAACGAGCTTCGCCTAAAGGCAAATATTCTCTCTGGTCAGGAACCAGCTGTCCCCACGTCAAATCTGCAACAGATCTTTCTCCCCTATAAACAAAAGTCTTCACATCACCGTTTCCTTGTAAAAAAGATACATCATTTGTTCCATCTTGATCAACATCGTATAATCCAAAATCTACAACTCTAGAACCTTCGGTTCCGTCCTTAAACCCTTTTCTATAACTCTTCCTACTATTGTTTTCTCCTATTGCAATAGTAAACAAACAACTAATTAATCCAATTGCAGCCGTAAGAACACTAATTCCCTTCTGTCTTCTAAGAAGAGATGCTGTTGGCGCTTCTTCTCCTTTCACTGTTTTTTCAGGTTTATCTTGTGTCATTTTATTTACAACCTCTCCCTTGACTATTATCTCGACAACGACCAATCCAACCATCATCAAAAGATTGCGGACCAAGTTGTCCAGGATTTAAAAGAACGCAATGATACTCCTCACAAGGACCAACCATCCCCTCTTCAGCAACTCTCTTAAGATGTTCAAAACTATCCCTTGATGTTGGGCCACCACCATCTGGATTAAATTCTTGATTGTATAAATCATCTTGTGTCATTTTAACTACTAAACGATAAAAAATATTCTTTATAAATCTTTCGATTATGTCGCAACTTATCAAAGGTAACAAAAGGGTAAGCTTTATAAAATGTAAAAATGGTTAAAAAGTACAATGAAAAAATCAACCGTTGGTTTCGCCAATACAAAACGAGAAGAAGATTTTTACCAAGATCATATTGGAGAATGGGTAAATCTTTTTCCAAAAGATAAGGATGCGCTAGCAACTTCGGGAGTTATAACAAGATATTCTAGATCAGACCACTCTGTAATTCTCAATCCTTTTCTGGGTATACATTACTCTTCAGACGGAGGTGCTGAATGGCAAATTCTAAGGAAAGCTACTGCAGTTGATCTGCACACTGTCGGAAGGCCTGAAGAAACAGATGAAGGAAACGCCGAGGGAAGAGCTATAAATTACAACAAACAATTAAGAATAAATCGCTTAGAGAGAAATGCAAAACTAGAAAAACTAGAAGCAGAAGCCAAAAAAGATTCACCTTCTCAATAAACTTTATCTATCCAAAAGCCAACTTCCAAAGAATCCCAAGAATTATGGAAACAAAAATTCCAGTGGTAACAAAGGGCATGGCTGGATAACTTTCATTCTTCTTTTTCTTTGATTCGAAAAACAGATAGATTAAAGCGGATGTGGCCCCAAGCAGAACTAACAGCGAGGGTATCAAACCTAAAATCCTATAGACAACCCCCATCGAGATTACTGAGAAGACAATATCGCCACCCCCAAGAACAGCAATATTAACATTCAACTTGTTTTTCTTAATAACATTCGCCGGAATAACCTTCTTATCTTTATATTTCAAACGAAGCGCTTTAATCTTTTCTTTAACTTTTCTTGAAGCATAAGGAACCAAGAAACCTCCAAAAACGCCAACAGACTCAATCTGATATGAAGCCATTTTCTGCATAATACCCGTATGCCAAACCGCCCACATATCATAAGCCGAAATCAATATCAAAATAACAACAAGCGAATAAATATTCAACAATGGAACAAAGATTAACGCTATTCCCGGATAGATAAACAATTCAGTTAAATTATGAACAAGCATATTTCTTTTAAAGATTTTCCAAATTCCAAAAACCAAAGCAATTCCTAGAGGAATTATAATTCTCCAAAAGTTCTGGAAATCAAAAAAGAATTTTTGAAAAGCATACAAACTCAAGAACAAAGCAAAAGTTGCAACAATAAAAAACCAACCCCTGAGAAAAAAGTCGGCTTTAATTTTATTCAAAACTAAGATCAAGACTATTGCAATAATAAAAGCGAAAATCAAATTGAAAATCATAGCAGCAGCGCCCCCGGCATCTTCAATATCTGGAGATTCAATAAACATAAAATCAGGATTCATTGATTCCACAACACTTCCGTTCACAATTTCAGAAACATGCAACGGATCAATAGAAATAACAAACAACCCGATTAACAATGTCAAAATAAACATCCCAAGAATAATTGAATAAACTTTTACTTTCTTATCCATCTCTTTTTTCATAAGCCAAAAAGAAGATTAGAGTTTATAAGATTATCTTTAAGAAATAAAAACAAAAGTTTTAAAAACAAGGATTTGATAACCAACTTAAGAGGTGGATAAACCTCCCAAGAATTCTTGGGTATAATAAGATGGAAAAGATATTATGGCTCGAAGCTGAAACAGGATGTTGTTCTGGGATAAAAATGGTTTTAGAAAGAGAAGGGGGGGGGTTGTTAAGATCGCCCAAAATGTAGAAACCGCACTCAATTGTTTAGACACTTCAAGATATGGGTTTGTTATCGCTGAACCTTATCATAGTTGTGTTGAGAAAATTCCAGAACGAATGGCCCTGATTCAATCCTTTCTAGAAAAGGCAACTGCAAAATCCCCAACAATGTTATTAACTTCTCTTAATGAGGAATGGCTTGCAGATTATGGTTTGGAAAAAGGGGCACATTATCATCATTATATGCAAAAGCCAACCCCCTCAGAGAAAATTATCTCAAGAATAGGCCAAATACTTTCAGGACAATAATTCCAGAATTTTTCCCATTAATCTTCTGTTAATTTTTCCCATTAATTTTTTGTTTTAAGCGTAGCATTCTGACAGAGTCGAATGCGGAGCGTCTTAAAACTAAATCACAATAATCTTTAAAAACAAGAATCGCCAAATAAAAACATGGCATCAGAAGATCCAACTCAAGAAAGACCAACAATCTATTTAAGAGTTTACAGGCCCGATTCAATGCAACCCTATGAGATTTGTACAAATGAAGCGGGAGAAGATATTTTAGAGGGTATAGGTATGGGAAGGGTCTCAATTCTCCCAAATAGTTGCGATGATAATCTAACAGTTGTATTAGCGAAAAAGAGCCTTAAATTAGAAGCAATTCTTGGATCTATAGCTGAAGATCGTCAAGATATAACTCAAAAAGTGTATGATTATGCAGTTCAATTTGCAAGAAGACAGGCCGAATCAATGCCAGATCCATTTGAATTTGTTAATGAAGTTAAGGAACCTGTTAAAATTAAATTAAGAAGTCTGTAAATTTTTT
>CAZHMB010000004.1:0-45062 GCA_964533515.1 Candidatus Woesearchaeota archaeon
GCATCCCACGCTTCGCATGTGAATTGCATAGTGTAATATTGATTTTCATCATATTCATCATCAACGCAGTTTTCGTATACTGTAAATAGAAAAGCAATGATAACTGCTATGACTGCAGCGGGTCCAGATAAGATTATTACTGCAGCAATTGAACCAACAACCGATCCTCCAAAAGTTGACATCCCTTCTATAAAGACTTTTGTTCTTCCGGGGCTCCAGTCTTGATTTTTTGCAATAGCCTTTCCAAGCTGATAACCTGCGAGGGCCCCGATGGCGGACCAAACAGCAACGGCTATACCTTGTTTTAAAGAAGTTACAAAATTAGAATTAAGAATTCCTGGACCTCCAGGGTTAACAATTGTCCCTGACTGGGCTGCCGGAGTTCCAACAACATTTTCTATAACTGCCCCTTGGGGCACAGGTAAATTTACCAATTCCTTCCCTAACGGAAGCGTCTGTTTCCCACTAATAGATAAAAGACCCTGACCGTCTAATCCAATTGAAGTGCTAACCCCATTGAGATTATATGTTAGTGAGTCTCCCAATCGTAGAACTATTCTTGCTTCACCACCAACAGCCATCATCCCATTTGCTAGTGAAGTTCCCGAACTTACAATTGGTGAGAAGGCTTGCCCCGCACCGCCCAAGCCAGAAATCCGGCCAGCACCAGATAATAATCCAGCTCCTGAAGTTACAGTTTGAGCAAGCTCCATTATGGCATCCAGGTTTTCTGTATTCCCCGTACCTGCAATACTTGCCCGAGTTCTTTGGGTTATAGTATCAATATCTGCCTGATCTTCTTGGGCTATAGTATTTCCAGTCAAGCCCCTTACAATGTTTCCGGTTAAACTTGTCATACTTCCAGCAGGAATCAACCCAATGCCAGATAAACTTTCTAAATATTCTGAAGAAAGATTATATCCTTCTACGCTTGCATTTTTATCATCTCCTTCAGCATCAATGTGGCCTCTTGTGATTGTAAAGCCCCCATCATAACCTAATTCGCCAACAACATTTATTTTTGTTCCACATGAACCTATGGCCTGACACCTTTGGTTCAACGCCCCAAGAAAATTAGGAAGATCAACTGTTTTTATCGTTGAAGTCATACCGTTATAATTACATTCCCAATTCGCCTTATCATTCCAGGGATTACAATCAACATCTTTATCAATTAATTCAGAACTTCCCGCGCTAGCCACACAAAGAGTGGTTTTCAACCAACTTTCAGGATCTTCTATGTCCTCGTCTTCTAATTCACATTTCCTTTTCATTTTACTCACGCATGTGAAACTTCCCATGCTACACAAGGCCGTACTTTCTCCTTCACTTCCACCATAGCCCATACTACTACTTGTATTAGTATTTCCGACTACAGACAAATCATTCCAAAACTGAAAACCGGGGGTGTATTTTGGAATACACCATGGAATAACTTTATTACTATCTTCCCCAATTGTCCCAACAGCACCTTGTTCCGAATTCAATTTTTCAGAATCAAAACCCGTAAAATATTCTCCATCACTTTTTTTCAATTTTTCCTCCCCGTATGCTTCATCAATCATAACACATTGTTGATATTTATCACATTCTGCTTTGACAAGAGTATAACTTGTCTTGTCATTTGCTTGCAAGCAACTTTTCCAATTATTTACAAAACATTTTGCTTGTGTAAAACCAGAACTATTGTCTGATTGCTGAAAGCAAACTTCTTGATTGAAATCTGCACAACCTTCAATTGTTGTTTTTCCGTCGAGGCAAGTTGCTACTGAACTTCTCGCTCCAACCGGAGCTTGCCCAAAGATTTCGAGATTGTAATCATTAATACACCAATTTTCCCCGTGATCTTTACTCCCCCACCGAGTTTCACAACTTAAATCTCTACAAACATTATCTCCAAAAGTCGGCCGAATATCCATATTTGAATCATACTCTTGGCAAAAACTTCCCAAAAGGTAATCACAATTTCCGCAATCTTTACTTGCTGGAGAACATATACTTAAACTATTAGGAGAAATTATCTTATTCCAGTATTGGCTGTCATTTTGTTTTGAAGCATCGTATATATTAGCGATATTATCACAGGTATCCAAAAAGTAAACTTGGTCTCTTCCTTCGACACATGTTGTTGTTTGTCCGGGAAGGCAGATAGTATTTAGATCGGTAGCAGTACACAAATAATCTTGATTGAAAACCCCCCCAAGAGATGAACATGATTCTTTAGTTGCAAAAGTACAATCTTTTTTTGGATAATAATCAATAGAGTCCAAAGTACATGCTCCTTTCTTTTGTAAATCACTATAAGCATGGCAAGTTCCAGCAGAATCGAGAGGTCTCCAGTCTTTTTCAAGTTCATAAAGGTTAGATAATTGTAGACATTCTCTCGAAGTTGATTCTTTAGCTTGGTTTCCGATTATGCAACAACCAACTTGACAATACGGGACATCGCAACTTGCACTATCAAACCATTCCCCGCCTGAATCCACACAACCAGATTTCGGAGAATTCAAACTACATAGCCCTTCATCTGGATTGAAACAACAACCTTTTTGGCATTCATCAACTTCCTCGCATGAAGTTGCAACTATTCCCCCTTCACATAATCCAGAATCCGCAGCCAGCATCTGCTGGCACGTTGCCCCAGAAGTTGTTTCTGGACAACAGCCCGTCGGTAAAAACTGGCTTGCTTCAACTTCAGGAAGGGTCAAAGAAACCATGTATGTAAAAGCTACAACAGACATTATCATTAGACCAACTTCAAACAAACTAACATTCCTCCATTTTTTGCTCATTTTTTTAATCATTTAAATCCCCGCAGGCAATACACATGTTTTAACTGCAAACTTTAATTCTTCCTCAGTATCTAAATCTTTTATAGTATAGACTTTAGTCTGGTCACTTGCCCGGAACCTTTCAATTTTGACATCTGTATGAAGTGCCTGCCATTTCAATTTGTCAAATTCACATAAAGTAGATTCATAATTCACAATGGTTTGCGCAAGACTAATCAACTTGTAAAAAGAGCTTTTGATCTCAACATTAAATTCATCATAAACCTCAGTTGTCTCGCCTTTCGTTATAACAAAATTCCCATTGACTTTTGCTAGAACCTCTTCTTCCTTAAAACTAACTTCGACCTCAGGATTTTGAAAAGAGACCTTGTAGCCTCGAGATTCCAAATCTTTTTTGATGTCTGAGAATTCATCTTCAATGAGGGGTTGCAAATAGTTTTCCAAATCAGTTTTTATCTTTCCCACAAACATCGGTTCTTGGGGCATACAGGGGGTATAAAATTCAGAGACGGTACATAGGTAAGGGACCCTTTCACCATAATAAACAATAAAGTTGTCTTCTATGGGATTTATGTAACCATTATTCTCCAGGGCCGTGACAGTTATAGTTTCAAGCTCTCCATAAACCAAACTTTCGACCCTTTCTTTTGGATTTTCATCCCCAACAAATCTCTCAAAAGGATTTCCCACAAAAATAAAAACAATGATCGCAGCAACAACTATCACGATCCCCACAACCACAAATAGGCTAATTTGTCCGGATTTACTTTCCATTGTTACCCCAATAATTTAATTTTGCTTTTCCAATAGGCCTAACCCAGATTTTCCCTTCTCCTTTAAGTTCAGCAAGAGCGACAGCGACAGTATTCCTTGACATTTTACCCAGTTTAGAAATCTCCACAATGGTCAAACCCTCTTTATGATTTTTCAAAACTTCAGAAACAATATCTTTTTTTGACTCTTCTTTTCTTTTAAACATTTTATCTCTTTCTTATGCGTTAATGCACAGCACTAAAAGTTAGCATAGATACTATCCCTTAAGACTAATTGTTAATGTTCAAAGAAGTTTATAAATCTTTTGTATATTTTTTCAAAAGCCAGAACAAAATTAAATTTGTTACACCCACAGTTAGAAATATCATTAAAAACCAAAACAGTTCATAGGGAATTGTTGCAAATATTCCCAAAGGAATACAGCTTTCAAAGACACAATTCATATTTACATCAATAGGAGTTAACAATCTTCCAAATACAAACAATATAACCGCTTCAAGTAAACTAAGTTTCCAGGCGTTCTTCAATCTTTTATGGTCTTTTTCTTTTTTTAATCTTCTCTTCCCGTTTTTTGCAATTAAATAAATACAGAATATAACAAGCGGAAGAAAATAAACATGCTGTAAACTTATAAATCTTGAGGTATTAGCGAATCCTTCTACGAAAAAATAACTTGTTACACCCCAAAGAGGCCTTCTGGTTAGAAACTCATGAAAAAAATCAATATTCCAAAATATCAGCGGAAGAAAAGAGATATTAAGTTGTCCGACAATCAAAAAGATATTCCTAAAAAAGATTCCCAGACCAGACAAAACCAGGGCGATATAACAAAACCACAAGACCTGGTAAGTTCTTCCAACGGCAAGTGAATAAATAATCGCAATTAGGCCTGTGGCGAATAGAAACAGCCCAGCAATATCTAAAAATATTTCCTTCCAACCTCTTTCTTTTTCCATAAACTAAGAAACAAAACAGAATTTTTAATGTTTCCGGTTTTTCCCACTTTCTAGTAAAACACGAAATAGCAAGCTTTTTAAGGCAAAATCAAGTATTTGAGACATGGCAAATGCCAAGAAAAACGAAGATGATGAAGACTCTTCAAGTTTAGAAGCGAAAATAAATCTATCAAATTGCTAATTAAAACAAAATGTTAACAAAGATATTAAGTAAAATAAGATTTGAGCTAAAAAGCCTGGTCCATAGGCCATTGAAGGTGGGAATGATAACTACCCAATACCCCGAAAAATCAGGGACAACGAAAGGGGTAGCGATACATGTGCACAACCTTTCAGAATGTCTTGCAAAGCTGGGCTGCGAAGTACACATTTTCACCGTTGGAAAAAAAGAAACTACATCTACAGAGTATCTCGGAGATGGAAAGAGAATAGTGCATAAGATTAACACAGACATAGGATTCCGCAACAAAGATTTTATGGTTGAGAAAAGACTTTCCCGTATGATTTTTGATACAAAGATAATAAACGAAGTAATGAAAGAAAGTGCGAAGGAAAAGTTTGACATTATTCATTCTCACATAACCATGACAGGGGCATTAATGTCCAAATATTTTGCAAATACAAAATGGGTGCATACTTTTCATTCTCTAGAAAAAAACAGCCTTGAATTTATGTCAAAGGAAGAGAAAAAATATCAAAAGATCAGTCGTTGGATGGAAGACATCGCTAACTATGCGGATTCTTTAATCACTGTTTCAGAAAGATTGAAGGAGGAAGTATCTGAGGAGTATTCTATACCGAAGGAAAAAATATTCGCTATAAACAACGGGGTTAACTTAGAATTATTCCAACCCACAGAAGAAATAAGAGAGAAAAACATTTTATATGTGGGAAGATTTAGTTCTGAAAAAGGGATAGATTTGCTTATAGATATAATCAAAGAGACATTAAAAGAAGACAATAAATTAAAGTTTACTATTGTGGCCAGACCATATGAAAAAATGCCAAGTGCAATGGAAAAAACCCAGGGGGAACTAGAACAGCTGGCCGAAAAATATCCAGAGAATGTTTTCTGGATAAAAGATATTTTAACTCCAGAGTCTCTGAAGAAATTATACAACCAATCAATAATTTACATTCAACCTTCGAGGTATGATTCTTTTCCCACAACAGTATTAGAAGCAATGGCTTGCGGCAATGCTGTTATCTGTTCTTCAAAAGGAGGGATGCCCGAGATGGTGGATAACGCCGGAAGCATTGTAGATCTTGACAAGAAAGCATTTTCTTCAGAAATTTTGAAATTGGTGAAAGATTATCGTCTTAGAGAGAGATATTCTCGTAGGGCCCTCAAGAGGGTAGAACTATTCAGTTGGGAAGACATAGCCCAAAAAACGCTTCTTGTCTACAAAAAAATTATAGGAATATTAAAGAAAGGAGAAGATAAATATGGAATCACCCAAACCTAAAGTTTCTGTATTAATGCCTGTATGGAACGAGGAAGAACATATCGCAGAAGCTATAGAATCAATTATAAACCAAACCTTCAAGAACTGGGAATTAATTATCATAGACGACATCTCTGAGGACGATACTATTAATATCGCAAGGCAGTATTCAAAGAAGGACAAAAGAATAAGAGTTGTTAAATTAGAAAATAAAGGTTATCGCACAGGAGCTTTAAATGCAGGATTAAAAAATGCAAGGGGAAAGTATATTGCCTTTTTAGACGGGGACGACCTATATCTTCCAAAAAAACTAGAGTTACAAGTAGATTTCATAGAAAAAAATTTTGATGTTGGTGTGGTGTATTCAGATATAGAGACTTTTGGGGAAATAGATAAGTTAATTATAGGGATAGATTTCAAGGAAAATCCCCTAGAGACGTTAAAAGAGTTATCAATAAAAGATAAAAAAGAATTGACTAAAAGGTCTATTGGAAAGCTCATGGACGAAAAAGAAGGGAAATATATCCCCGGTGCAACGGCAATGATTCGTAAGAGCATAATAGGAAAAAACAGATTTGATGAGAATCTTCAAACAATTCAGGATTATGATTTTTGGTTCCAATTAATTGGAAAAGGGGTTATTTTTAAAAGAGTTCCATTGAAATCCTACAAATATCGGGTTCACTCCGGACAGATATCAAAAAATAGAAAAAGAGGAGAGAAATCAGCGAGATACATTATAAAAAAGCTAAGATCGGGAGCATATTTTAAATAAATGAGAATTCTTATTTGTTCAGATAGATTTCCCTCGCTGGGGGGGATTGCGAAACATATGGGGGACATTGCAAAAGAACTGAAGAGCAGAGGACATTCCGTAACAATATTGACTAGGAAAGAAAAAGGCCCTAAAGTTATTGAAGGAATAAAAATAGAACGGGTTGCTTGGAGCAATTTGAATAGTTACATGTGCAAAAATGGGAATAATTTTGATATGGTAATCGTGGGGTGGTATATTTATTTAAATTCTGCCCTAGATTTCTTTAATGAAGTAATTTATATTTTACCTTCCTCTAGAAAAAGAACCCTCGGTGTCTTAAAAAAGTATGGCACTGTTATCGAGAAAATAAGTGATAGAATCGCCTTGGAAAAAAGAGGTTTAGTTAGATGCAAAAAGATTATCTATCCAAGTAATAATATCCAAAAACAAATCTTGGAAGATTATAAAATAAAAAAGGGAAAAGTGATTCATCATGGGATAGATTTAAAACCGTTTGGAAAAGGTAATCAGTCTAAGAAAAATTATGCATTAACTGTAGCAAATTTTAGCCCCCAAAAAGGAATTGATAAACTTATACATGTAGCAAGGGCATCCCAAAATAAATTTATTGTTTTAGGCGATGGAGAAAAAAGGGGAGATTATGAAAAATTAATAAAAAAATATTCTCTCGGAAAAAGAATTTTTTTAGAGGGACAAAAAAAACCTCTTAAATATTATGCTCAATCAAAAATCTATGTACTTCCCTCAAGATACGAGGCCTTCGGCCTAGTTCTCCTTGAAGCAATGGCCTCCGGCCTTCCATGTATTGCCTTCAAGCCAGACGGAAAAAAGATAATCACCGCTTCAGATGAAATAATAAAAGACAAAAAAACAGGTTTCTTAGTAAAAGATGAAAAAGAAATGGCAGAAAAAATTGATCTTCTTCTGTCTGACGAAAAACTAAGGAAAAAAATGGGAAAAGCTGCTAGAAAAGAAGCTGAAAAATATTCTATCAAAAAAGAAGTAGAGAAAATCTTGGATTACAAATGAAAATATTAATAGAAGCATTTAATTTCTATCCGGTCCTAGGGGGAGTTGAAAGAAGCATCCTGGAGATTTCAAAAGAATTTCAGAAAAAAGGTCACGAGGTTTCTGTAATTTGCTCAAATTTAAGTAACAAGCTTGCTTCAAAAGAGACATACAAGGGAATTAAAATAATTCGATACCCTATTCCCTACTTAAATAAAAAAATAAAATTTCTTTGGCCATTATTTCATAGGAAAGTCATAAGAAAATACCTCAGGGCATTGCCCAATGATTTTGATATTATTTTTTGTTCTAATTTTTTATACGGGGGGTTGAATAAGAAGATTTTTCGCAATGCCGAGATTATTTATCGTCTCCCGGTCATTATCAAAGAAAATTTAAAATCTAAAATGGAGGTGGGGGTTGGCTTTTTCATATATTCTAAGATAGTTGAAAGAATAGAAAGAAGGACTGTTAAAGAGAATAAAATAATGGTTTATAGTAGAAATTTAGTAGCTCAAATAAAAAAGGCGCATTCTATCTATTCAGATAAAATAAGAGTTATTCGTCCAGGAATTGATATGGATAAGTTCAACCCAGGAAAGGGGGACAAATATCCTGTAATAAGTGTTTGTAGATTTGCCCCAGAAAAGAATCTCCTTTCATTAGTTAAAGTTTTTCAGAAATCACAAAATAGAATCTATCTTGTTGGAGAAGGGGGGGAAGGGGCAAAATTGATTAAAAGTATCAAACAAAACAGGTTAGAGAAAAAGATAATTTTGTTGGGAGGAAAGAAAAACCCCGAAGATTATTTAAAAAAATCCAAGATTTTTCTTTTGACTTCTAAATACGAGGCCTTCGGCCTAGTTCTCCTTGAAGCAATGGCCTCCGGCCTTCCATGTATTGCCTTCAAGCCAGACGGAAAAAAGATAATCACCGCTTCAGATGAAATAATAAAAGACAAAAAAACAGGTTTCTTAGTAAAAGATGAAAAAGAAATGGCAGAAAAAATTGATCTTCTTCTGTCTGACGAAAAACTAAGGAAAAAAATGGGAAAAGCTGCTAGAAAAGAAGCTGAAAAATATTCTTGGGAAAAATGTGCAGAAGAGATACTAAAATTCGCAAACAAAAAACCTAAATACTAAACCTTAAAAACCCCTCAGGCTTATAAAATTTATCAAATGGCAGATTTAAACTCGACTTTGACGGCCGCATCAAAATATAGCTCAGAGATATTTGGGATGGACAGCAACCAGTTATTTTTGAACATCGCGCTAGCGATTGCAATTTTAATTATAGGAATATTTTTAGGGAAGATAGTTAACTTCCTTCTTAGAAAACTATTCCAACAATTCGAGTTAAAAAAGAAAATAAGGAGCAGTTTCATAAGTCTTTTCCTTGTAGTAGTGAGGTGGTCAATATATCTTGTATTCCTCTCCTTAGCTATTAATAGGTTAGGGATCCCTGCTTTAGCTCACCTCTTAACGACTGTCCTAATTACAATACCCGCGTTTGTGGCGGCATTAGTTTTGATATCAATAGGTTTCGCAATTGCGGTATACCTGAGGGATGTCGTTGAAGACGCAGAAGTAACTGGTTGGGATTTAATATCTAGAATACTTTTCTATTTTGTTCTCTTTGTTTTTGGAGTTTATGCTTTACGTGTTGCATTGATAGCCTTTGATCCTTTAACAACCAACGCGATAATAGTTGTTTTGACAGCCGTAATAGCTTCTGCAATGGCGTATATAATCGCAAAGAAAGAAACTAGAAAGGCTTCCCAATAATTTTAAACCAGTTTTTTTGTTACCAAAACCTTTAAATACTTCTATGAATTATATTTCATATGTTAAAAGATTCATGTAGATGCCCAGAAAAGTCGTATCCTATTTTTTTTAGAAATCTTGCAAATTCATTAAAGATAAATATAATTATTTCATTAAGGAAAAATCCAAAATCGGTAAATGAAATTGTTGCTGATTTAAAACAAGAACAGAGTAAGATTTCTCACGCGTTAACAACTTTAAGTCATTGCCATATTGTAGAAGTTGAACAAAAAGGCAAACAGAGAATTTACAGTTTAAACAAAGAGACAATTGTCCCAATTCTAAATATAATCGACAAACACAAGTGCAAGCATTGTCAAGCGAAGTAAAATGGAGCTCAAGATAATTAAATTTCAGAACTTCCAAGTTTGTGCGATTTCTCAGAAGGCCATTAGAAATCGTTTAACCGCAAAGGAAGGGAAGGTACTAGGAAACCGCTTAGGTTTCCTCGAATAAGATGCAAAAACAAATCTACTTAGACAATGCTTCTACAACCCCTATTGATTCGCAAGTTCTGAAAGCAATGCAACCTTATCTTACCTCAAAATATGGAAATGCTTCAAGCCAACATGCAAAAGGAAGAGAAGCAAAAGAAGCTTTAGAAAAGTCCAGAAAAATTATTGCAAAATCCATCGGAGCGAAGTCATCTGAAATCTATTTCACATCGGGAGGAACAGAAAGCAACAACTGGACGACTAAAGGATTATTTTTTAAACAAAAAGAATTGCAAACAGGCAAGAACCATATTATAACAACAAAGATTGAACATGATTGTGTTTTGAATTCATGTAAATGGCTTGAGAAAACACAAGCAGCAAAAGTCACCTATTTAGATGTTAATAGCGAAGGTTTTATTGATTTACAACAATTAAAGGATTCAATAACAGATAAAACTTTTCTTGTTTCGATAATTCACGGGAACAACGAGATCGGAACAATCCAAGATTTGAAAGAAATCGGAAAGATCTGCAGGGAGAAAAAAGTCTTGTTTCACATAGATGCCTGCCAGAGTTATACAAAAACAGAAGTTAATGTTAAAAAACAAAATCTGGATTTAATAACTTTAAATGCCCATAAAATTCATGGGCCGAAAGGTGTTGGAGTTTTATACATTAGAAAAGGAATCCAAATTACTCCTTTACAACACGGTGGAGGCCACGAATCGGGTTTGCGTTCCGGAACAGAAAGCATCTCGGGAATTGTTGGTTTTGCTGAGGCCGTTAAGATTTCTAACAATAAGGACATAAAAAAAATGAAACAACTTCAAGAAAAAATGATAAATGAAATTTTAAAAATCCCAAATACAAAAATAAATGGTCCAATTCCTGGAGAAAAAAGACTTTGTAATAATATCAACATCTGTTTTTCAAATATAGAAGGAGAATCAATTGGGGGCTATCTTGAAAGAGAAAATATTTTCACATCAACCGGCTCCGCCTGTTCATCGCATGCTCTTGAACCCAGCCACGTTTTAACGGCGATAGGAAGAAGCCACATTGAAACAAATAGTTCAATAAGAGTTTCAATAAGCAAGTTCACAACAGAAGAAGATATAAGCAAATTCCTAAATCTTCTACCCAAAGTTGTAAATAAATTGAGAAGGCTGAGCCCCTTTGCATGAACTAAAAATGAAAAAAATAACCCCAAAAACAAAGATATCTGAGGCTTTAGAAATGAAAGGGGACGCAGGCGCAGAAATTTTAATGAACTCCGGAATGGGTTGCGTTTTTTGTCCGATGGCCCAACAAGAAAGTTTAGAAGGGGGTTGCCTCGCTCATGGAATGTCCAAGAAAGATGTTGAAAAAATAGTTGAGGGGTTGAATAAGTTGAAATGAACTTTAAACAAAAATTTGAGCCGAAAGATGATAAAGTAATTCATGGGGCGGGCCAAAGCATAGAAAGATTCAAAGATTATTGGAATGCTGTTGGAAAGAATAAGCCCCTCATCTACATGATGTACATAAGAATAAATGAGATTAAAGAAAAACTTCCAAAGAAGTTCAAAGATATGGAAAATTTTAATAGAAATCTAATCCCTCAGATAGGATTAAATTTTAAGATTAGATCAAAAGGCTCGCAAGTGAAAGAAATTGCCGAGGGACAATATGATCAACACATTGGTGATCTATGTGACGTTTTCTCAAAATTCAAAAAACCGATTTTTTTGCGTATAGGTTATGAATTCGATAAAGAAGGGAAATATGATCCAGAGTATTTTCGAAAAGCATGGAAATACCTGGTCGGCATTATTAGAAAAAAAGGGATCACAAATGTGGCGACAGTTTGGTGTGCCTGCCCTTACAATGGAACTTCACCAGTCGAACCATATTATCCCGGTGACAATTATGTTGATTGGTTTGGAATAGATGTTTTTGGTGTTAGACATTTTGAAAAACTATACCCCCCTGTAGAGGGTTTTTTGGAATTGGCAAAAAAACATAAGAAACCTGTGATGATAGGGGAATCAAGTGCAATAAGTTCTAGAAGAGAAAATAAAGATGATTGGAAAGAATGGTTTGTTCCATATTTTGATTGGATAAAGAAACACCCTGTGATAAAAGCATTTTGCTATATCAATTGGGATTGGGGAGTTGATTGGAAACAACCAGAATGGGGAAACGCAAGAATAGATAATAAAACAGAACTATTACAGGAATATAAAAAAGAGTTATCTAAAAAGAGTTATCTTCAGAATATTCCCCTAAATAAATTTTTAGAAGAGGTTAATCTTTAAAATGATGCCGAATCTAGAAAATCTAAACTTAGGAAATAAAGAGATTTACATAAAAGCATTTAAAGATTTAATAAATAAAATAAAGAACAACCAAGAGATTCAAGAAGAAAAGGATTTCATAATCAAAGACGAGGAGATAAAAGGAGAAAGAATTTTGACAATTGTCCCAAATGAATTATTAAATCAATATACTAATTTCAGAAACGAATACCCCGAAGAATTCCTTGGATTTTCAGTTGTTGTCAAAGGTTTACGTTTGTCATGTTTTGGTGTTCCTTGCGAAGAATTAAGTAAATGTGTTGTTGGGGGGATTAAAAATTAATGGTAAGAAAAGGATTTGTTTCATTAGAAAAATATGGTTTCATAATTAATCAGAGAACGAGAAAAGATTGGGCAAGTTCTAAAAAAATTTGGACTAGGAAGAAAGTTGCAGATGCTTTAGTTCAAGCCAAAAACCTGTTGCCCCCAGGATTTAATCTTTTGATTTTGGATGGAAAGAGATCCATTGAGGATCAAAGGAGAATAATCAAGATTTGCGAAAAAGATTTTAAGAATAGGGATCCTCAAAATTGGAGACAAATGCTAAAGGACTTTACCGGCGGTTATGAAATACTAAAACAAAGAAAATTCTCTCCAATGAGTCATCTTGGAGGGGGCGCAGTTGATTTAACTATTGTAGATGACAGAGGTAAGGAGTTGGATATGGGTGGAGATACATTTGATGAAAGAGAGGCCTTAAATTACTATGAAAAAAAGAAAAGACTCAGCAAGAGAGAGAAAGAGATTAAAGAAAACCGTAGACTCCTAAAGAAGGTTATGGTTAAAGCAGGTTTTAAGCCATATCCAAAAGAATGGATTCATTGGGGGTATAAAAAATGACCTACATTCTCCCGTTCAAGAAACACCCCGTGAAAATCGGTCAAGGTTTTAATACTGGAAGTCACAAAAAATGGCCTGAAGACAAAGAGGACATGACTTACTCTGTAGATTTTCTTTTAAGACAAGGAACAAGAATAATCGCTTCTCGCGAAGGAAAAATTGTTAAAGTTAAGACCAACGGGAAGAAAAACTATTCTGGAAAGAATCCAAAAAAAGGGGAAAAAGCTTACAAGGAACACATGAATGAAATAGTAATCAAACATAAAGATGGAACTTATGCAGCTTATTCGCACTTGAAAAATCAAAAACCAAGAGTGAAGCTCGGACAAATTATCAAGCAAGGACAAGTTATTGGATTAAGTGGAAATACGGGTTGGTCCTCAAAACCACATTTAGATTTTAATATCTTCAAGAAGAATATCGGAAACTGGAAAATAAAGACAATTAAAATTAAATTTGAAGATTATAAATTGAAATGACCCCCCAACCATTTGGCTACACAAAAGAACTCCTGAAACATTTTCAAAATCCAAAATATGTCAAAAAATTAAAGGACCCTGATGCTATTGGGGAAATAGGGAATATAAAATGCGGAGATGTCATGCGCCTTGGAATCAAAGTTGATAAAAAAACAAACAAAATCTCGGATATCGGTTTCCAAACATTTGGCTGTCCAGCAGCGGTCGCCAGTAGCGACGTTGTTTGCGAACTTGCAAAAGGAAAAACATTGGACCAAGCAAAGAAACTTTCAAAGAATGATATCGTGAAAAAACTGGGTGGAATGCCTCCGATAAAAATTCATTGTTCAATTCTTGGAATTGAAGCGTTAAACAAAGCTATAAAAAGCTACGAGGACAAAAATAAATAAAATGAAATTCAATAAATTAAATTTGGAAATCCTTGAATTTGTGCGACTTGGAAGAAGGCAAATGAAAAGTCGCTTACTCGTGCCCTTCAGGGTAACCGCAAAGGAAGGGAAGGTGCGAGAGTTTACGCGAGATTTTATCCTAAAAGTAAATTTAAAAAACCCGAGCGTGGGCTCGAGGTTAGGAAACCGTTTATGCCCTTTCCTCTGGACCTACTTGGCAGGGTACTTAGGTTTCTTCGAATATGGAAAATAAATATGCGGGTTGGCTAGTTGTAGGAATCTCTGTAATAATGGCCGTATTCGTGGGAATTTTTAATTACACTTTGAAAAATCTTGTTGGAGAGACCTGTACTCACGGAGCAACGTGTTCAATGTACGACACCATAGCAATTCAGACATGGATTTCCTTAGCCGTTGTTGCTGTTATCTTAGTTATAGGAATTGTAATTATGTTCACAAAACCAAAAGAAAGAATCATCATAAGAACAAAAAAGCAACAGATCAAAAAAATAGACAAATCCAAATTAGATTCCAAAGAGAAACAAGTTGTTGAAATTTTGGAAAGAGAAAATGGGGCAATATTTCAAAAAACATTGATGGAAGAACTTGGAATTGGAAAAGTTGGTATAACCCGTCTGCTTGACAAACTCGAAGCTAAACAGATTCTCGAAAGAAAAAGGCGAGGAATGAATAATATTGTTGTTCTAAAAAGAGATTAAAAAATAATCAATTGTAATAATCTAAAAATCTATTATTAATAACTCCCCCAGTCATTGAACCCCCACCCCCAGAACTCTCGCTAATATCTTCTTCGCCACCATTTTCATCGCCGTCTGATCCAGAATCGTCTTCTGAATCTCTTGAAGAATCATCCGTGCTTGAATCTTCATCTGAACTCGAATCTTCATCATTAGAATCATCAGCTTCATCATCACCAGGGCTCTCGCCTTCGCTATATTCTGGTTCATCTGATTCGTAATAACATTCACAGCCACCAGATCCACAGCCAGTTCCTCTCAACCTCTGACCTGAACGACTTTCACATTGACTTTGACAATCATCACATTCGGCACCACCGCCCTCTCCTCCAGATTGACCTTCTTCAGGTTCTCCGCCCCAAGAATAACATTTACAATTTCCCCCAGAAAAGTCCCACGCTTGTTCTTTCTCTTCGCACTCAGAAGCACATTCCTTCTCTTCCTTTTTTATTTCATCCCAGTCTTCTTCATAGTTACCAACACCTGTAGCAGCACCATCGTAGCAGTCTAGTCTTTCAAGTGGATCTTCGATTTCTTTACAACCAAAGTTCACACCCTGGCCATACTTTTCAGGTTTCTCGTTTCCTCCCCCTTCCATAAATTTCTTGCAATCTCTATAATCATGTATTTGATTTTCCTTACATTCCTCTGGACGGTTTTCGATATTCCACATAAAATCTTTACATTCTTCAGAATCAGTTATCCCTTGCTCTGCGCATTCTGGAGCATGTTGTTGCATCATAATATCATCACAGATCTTTCGTCCTTCAGATTCACTTTGAACATCCGCTTCAAGCAAAGCTTCTTTACATTCTTCAGGAGCATGGGCCGTTACCATAATTTTACTACATTCTTCAGGAGTTGTAGCTCCCGCTTCTTCACATTCAGAAGGCATGTGTAAATCATATTTCTCCTCCATCATTCCAGAATCAAGTTCATCCATAATTTCTTGCAGATGCGGAGGTAACCCGGGCATTTCCAAATTATCTAACGCCTCGCATGCAGCTTCGTCTTCATTAACATCACAAGCAGTTGCTAAAGGTGCTGCCTCAGTACAAGCCTCTGCAAAATCGGGATAAGGAATGTCCTGACAAGCACAATCTTGCCCTGAAGTTTTAAAACATTGCTTCATTATGCCCGCAAATTTCTTTGCCTCCTCCTTTTGTTCTTTAGTCAATTCTTTATGCAATCTTTTTTGCCAGTCAGCAGAATCATCACCGGCCTTACATACAGAATAATATTCATTTGGATCCAACTCAGATAAACTTCTACAAAGTTCTTTAATCTTTGAAGAGATCTCAATAGCGGTTATAAGACTTCCCTCGCTGTCAATTATATCCTCATAAAACTCCTCTTGATCCTCTTCTGGGATTTTGTCTTTAATCTCCTTTAACATTTTTTGAATTCCCGCGGCCGCTCTTCTTGCCTCTTCCCTTTTATCGGGATCTGGATCTTCTGAAAATTTCTCAGCGTATTCTTTATATTTCAACAGGGCTTTTCTAGCAGAATCGTAATCTCCCTTTTCTATCATAGCGTGAACCTCTGCTATTTTTTCTTCCCTGCTATCTCCGAAAAGGCCATCAAGAAAATAAAAAAAACTGTCGGGGGTTATTCCAGGGTCGATGTCTTCTTCATCAGCATATTCCTCCTCTAGCTCATCAAAGGTATCACCGTATTTATATTTACAACCTTCCCAAGTGGTATCAGCAGTACAAGTTTCACCTTCACAATAGCTAGGACCACCCCATATACTTAAACAATCTTCTGCATTCTCACAATCTTCTTGAGTCATATCCTCACAAAAGTAATCAATATCATCTTCAAGCTTCAAATCTTCACAATCCCATCCACATTCACAGTCAGGATATTCTCCGGAAACAATTTTTCCAGCATCTTTACAACCGGGCGTTGAAACACTAAAAAAATCCAGACAGGTTTCATCACAGCTTTTATCTTGAAAACCATAGTTCTCTTTACAGCTTTGTATGCACGGACTTTTGCAAGTTTCATTATTCCCACAATCTGCCTTACAGCCGGAGACACATTTGTCCAATTCGTTTTCACTCTCTTCAGCAATCACAAATCCAGATATTAAAATAAGAGAAACTAACAAAAAACCAACAAATACTAAACCTCTTTTCATAATTTGTTTAGAAGAAAGGGCTTTATAAGTTTTTTGTAAATTCTTAGGTTTCCTATGCGATTCTCCAGGAGGCTATTAAGAATCGCCCTCTCGTGCCCTATAGGGTATCCGTATTTCGAGGAGGGTAGAAGGGAACCCGGGGGTTCCCTTCATGAAACTAGTTTCTCCAAACCGCATATATAATACCTTTTTCTAGTTCTTTCATGAAAAAGATATTCAAAATAAAAGGCATGCATTGCAACTCATGTTCGGACAGAATTGAAAAGACTCTAAAAGATAAAGTAAATAAAATTTCTGCTAGCTATTCAAAAGAGGAAGCAGAAATAGATTTCAATCCAGAAAAAATTTCAGAAGCAGAAATAAAAAAAATTATCGAAGAAGAAGGATATTCTGTTGAAGCAGAAGAAACTCCTGTTGAAGGCGAAAAAAAATCCCATGAAAAAGAAAACAAAGATAACCAAGATAAACCCAAGAACAAAACAGATTGGATCGGTTGGACAGTATTAATCGGGAGTTGCGCTATTTTACTTTACATTGTCTATACAATGTTTCTTTCAAAGTACGATTTAAGTATTCCGGTATCAGGTGAAGGCGCAAGTTTATTCTTATTATTCTTCGTTGGAGTTTTAACAGGATTCCATTGTATTTCAATGTGCGGGGGTTTTGTCGTATCCTACACAACAAAAAACGCAATCAATGGCCACAAGAGTTTCAAACAACATTTAGTTTACGGGGGGGCAAAAGTCTTTTCATACGCTTTCTTCGGAGCAATATTTGGTTTAATCGGGGGGGTGTTTGCATTCAGCGTAGGTCTAAGAGGGATTATAGCAATAGTTGCTGGGGTGTTCATGATTTTCTACTCATTAAGTATGTTAGGTATTGGTTTCTTCAGAAGATTTCAATTTAATCCAAAATTTTTAAGTAAGATCGCCTCGAAAAAACACACCGGGCCTTACAAAGGTCCTTTTTTAACGGGCTTATTCGGGGGTTTGTTCATCGCTTGCGGCCCTTTACAAGCAATGTATCTCTATGCAATGGGAACCGGGAACGCAATCATGGGCGCTTTATCTTTAGGAGCATTCGGCTTAGGCACTCTTCCAGTTATGCTCGGATTCGGGAGTTTAACGACAGTCATAAGCCACAAATCAACAAGAAAAATCTTGAAAATAGCCGCGATATTAGTTTTAATCCTGGGCCTTGTTATGCTCAACAGAGGTCTAACAGTAATGGGAAGTTCAGTAACTTATGACACTATAAAAGATAAGATAATCGGAGTTGAAAGCGCCGCAGTTCTTATGGAGGGCGGATACCAAATAATAAATATGGAAGTAAACAGATACGGCTGGGAGCCAGATTCTTTCGTTTTGAAAAAAGGCGTCCCGGCGAAATGGAACATAGATGTCAAGGAATTAACTGGCTGTAACAATGAGATAATCGTCAGAGATTATAATATAGAGATCAAACTGGAAAAAGGCTTAAACGTTGTTGAGTTTACTCCCACTGAAACGGGAACAGTGCGATGGAGTTGTTGGATGGGAATGATTCCCGGAAGTTTTATTGTTACTGAAGACGGTTCTGCTAGCCAGGAACAAATCTCCCAAGTTGAAGCCTCAAACGTGGGCGGAAGCTGTAGTAGCGGAGCAGATGGCGGGAGTTGTGGAAGTCCAACCTGCGGAAGCACAACGGGCACCGGGGGCTGCGGTTGCGGGGGATAGAATTTTAATATAAATGTAAGGGGGTCAAATAAAAATGAATAAAAAAATAATAGTTGGTATCGGAATAATGGTTTTGATAGTCTTAGCAATCTTTATGTTTAAAGGAAGCTCAACACCAACAGGAGAAGTAATTACCGAGTTAGACGCGGTGAGAATTCCGGTTTCAGACATCTCAAAAAACGCCCAGTTTTATAGTTACGAGAGAATAGAATATTTTGTTGTTGAAGATAAATCAGGGGATGTTAAAACCGCTTTCAATGCTTGTGATGTTTGTTACGGGGCCAAAAAAGGTTACTCGCAGAAAGGAGAAGACATGGTATGCAACAATTGCGGAAACCATTACTCTATATCAGGATTGGGAACAAAAAATCTCCGTGGAGGAGGATGTTGGCCAGGTTATTTACCAAGCAAAGTTGAAGGAGATTATCTAGTAATTGAAAAGTCTGATCTAGAAACAGGGAGGTATAGATTTTAAAATGAAAAATTTAAATTGCCCTTTATGTGAAGAAGAAGTATATTCTGGAATTGGAGAAGGATGTAAAATGTGCGGTATGGCTTTAGAGGATAAGACAGAGGAATTTTGTTCTATGAAATGCGAGGAACAACATTCAAAAATAAATTCAGGGAGTTAAAATGAAAAAAGCAAAAATAGATATCGAAGGAATGACGTGCGCGTCGTGCGCGGCGCACGTTGAAAAAGAACTTTCAAGAATGGGCGGAAAGAACATTTCCGTTAACCCTGTTGTTGGAAAAGGTTTTGTAGAAGTAGAAGACAATGTAAGTGAAGAACAGCTGAAAGATGCTGTCAAAGAAGCGGGCTATAAGCCTATCAAAGTTGAGTTTGACTCAGCTTCTGATAATTACGAAGATAAAAAGGAGACAAGCAAAGAGGAAAGAGAAACAAGATCCTGGCTGATTAGACTAATCGGAACCTGGATTTTTACAATAGAGATTATGGCTCTGATGTATTCTGAATTTCTTTTCGGAAGACAACTTCTCCCAATGCAATATATGACCCTCACAATGTTAATTCTAAGTTTTCCGGTTATTTTTATATTCGGTTTTCAAACTATTAAATCCGGAATAAAAGGGTTTTTCAAATTATACTTTACAATGAATTCTTTGATCGCATTAGGAACCCTACTCGCATATTTGACCGGAATCTTAAGTTTTTATATGGACATAACAAGTTTCGCGGGAGTCTCTGGAATGATCATGACAATTTTTATAACCGGAAAATATATAGAATCAAAAGCAAAAGGGAGGGCGACAAAAGAGATCAAAAAACTTTTGGAACTTGGAGCAAAAAAAGCAAGAATATTAAGAAGAAATAAAGAAATAGAAATAGCGATCTCAGAACTTAATTCCGGGGATATTATGATAATTAAACCTGGAGAAAAAATCCCCTCAGATGGAATTGTTACAAAAGGACAAAGTTCTGTCGACGAATCGATGGTTACCGGAGAAAGCTTGCCCGTCGACAAAAACCCAAAAGATTTAGTCATAGGAGCAACAATAAATCAGGATGGAATTTTGTATGTCAAAGCAACAAAAATTGGAAAGGATACCTTCCTCTCGCACATTATAAAATTAGTTGAAGAGGCCCAAGGAACAAAAGTTCCCATACAAGCCGTCGCAGATAAAGTAACAAACATCTTTGTTCCAGTGATTTTAGTAATTGCAGTCCTGACTTTTTTCGGATGGTTTATCTTCTCATCAAAATCCCTAGGGGAAGTTGTTGGAATAGGGATTTCAGTTTTAGTCATCGCATGCCCTTGCGCTTTAGGTTTAGCAGTTCCAATTTCTTTAACTGTTGGTTCTGGCATGGGCGCCAAAAAAGGGATTTTAATAAGAAAAGGGGAAGCAATTCAAACAATGAAAGAAGTTAAGACAATCGTTTTTGATAAAACAGGCACGATAACTAAAGGGGAACCGGAAGTCACAGAATTTTATTTAGCCGGAAAAACTTCTGAAAAAAAATTATGGGAAGTTGCAGGAAGTTTAGAAAAACTTTCAGAACACCCGTTGTCAAAAGCAATTGTGAAAAAGGCCGATTTGAAAAAATATAAACCTGTTAAAAATTTTAAGATTACACGGGGAAGAGGCTTGGAGGGGATAATTGGGGGAAAGAAGATAGTAATCGGAAATTCAGAATTAATCAAAGAAAGAAAAATTTCTTTAGTTAAGTTTAAAGAAAAGATAAAAGAATTTGAAGAGAAAGGGCAAACAACAATCATGGTTGTTCAAGGCAAAAAGGTTTTAGGCATAGTTGGAATTTCAGATGCTTTGAAAGAAGATTCTATTCAAGCAATCAAACAACTCAATGAAAAAGGTTACAAGACAGTAATGATAACAGGAGATAACGAGGCAACAGCGAAGGCAATTGCCAAACAGGTAGGCATTGAGGAAGTCATTGCCAGAGTTTTACCCGGAGACAAATCCAAAAAAGTAGAAAAACTTCAAGAAGAAGGGATGGTAGCTTTTATCGGAGATGGAATTAATGATGCCCCTGCATTAAAACAAGCAAACGTCGGAATAGCTATGGGAAACGGAACAGACATCGCGATCGAAGCAGGAGACATTGTTTTAGCAAATGATAATGTTACGGGTGTTGTTCAAGCAATTAATTTATCCAAGGCGACTTTCGGAAAAATCAAGCAAAACTTATTTTGGGCATTTGCATACAATGTTATCGCCATTCCTTTAGCAATTGCAGGATTTCTAAATCCCGTTGTAGCAGAAATTGCAATGGCATTGAGCTCTATAACGGTAGTCAGCAATGCAAATTTATTAAGGATGAAAAAGATATAGGTGATCTTTTCAATGAGTAAACCGAGTTGTAGCTAGCTCATGAAAGACTTATAAACTGATTTATTTTTATTTTTTCATGTTATATTTGATAGGATTAGGATTAGACGAGAAAGGACTTCAACAGCGAAGCCTAGAGATTTTGAAGAGATGCAAGAGAGTATATCTCGAAGGATATACTGTGGATTTTCCTTACAGCTTGAAAAGGTTAGAAGAAGTTCTTGAAAAAAAGATAAAATTAGTAGATAGGGAATTTATTGAAAATTTTAAATTTCTTGATGAAGCCAAAAAATTAGATGTGGCTTTGTTATTTTACGGAAGCCCCTTGGTCGCAACAACACATATAACAATTTTGGACGAAGCAAAAAAATCAGAGATAAAAACAAAAGTATTCCATTCGGCCTCAGTCTTTGATGCTGTGACAGAAACAGGCCTTCAACTTTACAAGTTCGGAAAAGTAGCCTCAATGCCAGATTGGAAAGACAAAGGAAAATCAACAAGTTTCTTAGACGTTGTGAAACAAAACCAATCGATAGATGCACACAGTTTAATATTAATTGACATCGGCCTTGAATTTGATGATGCATTAAAGCAGCTTCAAGAAGCATTAAAAGAAAAAGAGTTGGATGTTAAAGAAATCATCCTCTGTCAAACATTGGGAACAAAGAATTCAAAGATATTTTACAAAAAACTAAAAGACTTTGAAGAATACGACAGCGTAAGAAAACCTTATTGTATAATCATCCCAGGAAAACTACATTTTTTGGAAGAGGAATTTTTAGAAAACTTTAAATAATCTGCTGTTTTAATTTTAACATGGCTATAAGAGAACAAACAACAATTGCAAGTTCAATCATGTTCGAAATTTTTGGAAAATTTCGAAGCATCCAAAAAACGAGCGCTGAACGCATCGTTTTTCTGATAGCCGGAATTATATCTATTATAATTATTATCTAAGCAAGTTCCATTTCGGAGCTTGCAGGAATATTACAATGAGTTCAAAATATAATTTGATCGAACATACAAGGGAAACATTAGCAAGGCTGGGCCCTTTTGATGAAGAACAAAGGGAAAGCTTTGCAGAGACGACAGAATTTAGAGAGATATATCGCTACCTGAGGCCTTTTAGCAGAACTCAAGCAGAGGCCTTATTTGGGGCGGAATATTACTGGGTCATGTCTATGGGCAAGCAACTAAATTTATAAATAAACAAAACAAACAATAGTTAACAAGATGATAGATTTCAAACACGTTGAAGAAGAAGTAAAAAAAATATGGAAGAAAAATAAAAAAGAGATACAAAATTCTGTTAAAGATAATCCAAAGAAACCTCTTTTTAGTTTTCTTGAAGGCCCACCAACGGCAAACGCCCCGCCCGGATTACATCATTTGGAATCAAGAACTTTCAAAGACATAATTTGCAAATTTAAATTCATGCAAGGATTTTCTGTCCCAAGAAAAGGTGGCTGGGATTGTCACGGCTTGCCCGTTGAAGTTCAAGTTGAAAAAGCCTTAAAATTGAAGTCAAAAAAAGACGTCGTAAAATTCGGAATAGATAAATTCACTTGTCAATGTCGAGAAGACGTTTTCTCAAATATTGAAGATTGGAACAGAATAACCAAAGAAATTGGTTACTGGGTTGACTTAGAAAATCCATACATAACTTTAAACAACGATTATATAGAAAGCGTTTGGTGGTCATTAAAAGAATTATACAAAAAGAAGCTTTTATACGAGGGTTACAAGGTCGTTCCATTTTGCACCCGTTGCGGAACCCCTTTTTCAAGTCACGAAGTAGCTCAAGGTTACAAAGATGTTACCGAAGATTCAGTTTACATAGCATTCAAGTTAAAAAAATCAAAAGGGGATTATATTCTTGCTTGGACCACAACACCCTGGACTTTACCAGGAAATGTCGGCCTTGCTGTAAACCCAAAATTCACTTATGTAAAAGTTCAACTTCCAGACAAAGACACTTTAATTTTAGCAAAAGAAAGATTAGAAGTCTTGGATCTAGATTACAAAATTCTTGAAGAGATAAAAGGAAAAGATTTAGTTGGCCTAGAATATGAACCTCTCTACGATATCAAAGAAACTCAGAATGAAAAATCGCATAAGATCATCCCTGCGGATTTTGTAACAATTGAAGATGGAACGGGTGTCGTCCATACTGCAGTTATGTATGGTGAAGACGACTACAATGTCGGGATGGAAATTGGATTACCTGCAGTTCACACCGTAGGAGAAGATGGCAGATTCTTAGATATAGCCCCGGAGTTTTTGAAGGGCAGATACGTCAAAGAAACAGAGAAAGATATAATAGAAGACCTAAAGAAAAGACACCTTCTATTAAAAAAAGAAAAAACAACCCACACTTACCCCTTTTGTTGGAGATGTGACACGCCCCTACTTTATTACGCCATAAATTCATGGTACATCAAAGTAAGTTCAATAAAAGATAAGCTTGTAAAAGCAAATAAAAAAATAAATTGGACTCCCGAGCATATCCGGGATGGAAGATTTGGAAAATGGCTCGAGGGTGCAAAAGATTGGGCGCTCTCAAGATTTAAATTCTGGGGTTCTCCCCTTCCAATTTGGAGATGCGAATGCGGACAAGAAAAGATAATTGGAAGTATAGAAGAGTTAAAAAAAGAGGCCGTAAAGCTTCCGAAAGAAAAAATTGATTTGCATAAGCCCTGGATAGACAAAATAAAACTAAAATGCTCTTGTGGAAAAGAGATGAAAAGAATCCCTGATGTTATTGATTGTTGGTATGATTCTGGAAGTTCGAGTTTCGCGCAATTTCATTATCCTTTCGAAAACGAAAAAGAATTTGAGAAAAGATTCCCCTACGATTTCATAGCAGAGGCAATAGACCAAACAAGGGGATGGTTCTACACCTTACATGTTTTAGGAGTTACTTTATTCGATAAACCAGCTTACAAAAATGTAATTTCCATGGGCCATGTTGTAGATGAAAAGGGAGAAAAAATGTCAAAATCAAAAGGAAATATAATTAAGCCAGATGAAATTTTAAACCAGGCCGGAGCAGATGCTGTAAGATTACAATTTTGCACAACAGACATGGGCAAATCAAAAAGATTCTCATTCGATTTAATTAAAGAATCAGTGTTACCTTTTTTGACAGTATTATACAATGTAAATAAATATTACAATCAGTTAGAATCAAAGAAAAATAAAAAACAGATCGAAGACAGGTGGATCCTAAGTAAATTAAATACTTTAGCAAAGGAAGTTACTGCAGACCTAGAAAAATACCTGATAAATAACGCTTACGAAAAAATCCAAAATTTTGTGGTCAACAGTTTTTCAAGAACTTATATCAAAATGACTCGGGATAGAGAAGACACAAAAGAAATTATAAAAGAAGTTTTACAAACAACAACAAAATTACTTGCCCCATTTGCACCATACATCTCAGATTATGTCTTTCAGAATTTTTCAAAAGATTCAATACATCTTTCGTCATGGCCGAAATCGAATTCAAAATTAATCGACAAAAAGCTCGAGGAAGAATTTGATCTGATTCTTCAAATAATTGAGAAAGGTTTATCTGAAAGAGACAAACAACAAATTGGTTTGAAGTGGCCTCTTGCCTCGGCGACCATTTCATATTTTAAGCCCATAGGTGAAAAATATTGGGATATTATCAAAGCTCAACTCAATGTCAAAGAATTAGAAGTTTTAACGGGAAGTATTAAAGGCGATGATCAAATAGAAGTTGATCTCGATACAAAATTGACCCCAGAACTCGAAGCTGAAGGATATGCCAGAGAGATGTCAAGGAAAATCCAGGCCTTCAGAAAAGAACTTGGATTACAAAAGACAGATAAAGTGAAAACAACAATCATCACCGACGAAGAATTTAAAGAGACTCTTGCCAAACAATTAGATCTCATCAAAGAAAGGACGAACTCCCAAAAGTTGGAAATTGTTACAACTGGTAAGGAAACATTTAAAAACATAAACGACTTCAAGATAAAAGATAAAAGAGGGAGGATCGCAATTGAGTGCTAAATTTACCTTGCTTGAGTACTCATATAAGTTCACCCTTTTACCATAATAAACTTTAAAAAGGAGTTTGACTAAATAGATACATAAAATGATAGTACAAGATGAATTTTTGAGCAGATTAAGAAAGATTTTTAATTTGAATTTATATGAGGTGAAAGTTTGGACGGCGCTTCTTTCTCGGGGAACTTCAACTGCCGGAGAATTAAGTAACATCAGCGACGTTCCGAGATCAAGAACTTATGATATTCTAGAGAGTTTAGAGAAGAAAGGTTTCATTGTGATGAAGTTAGGAAAGCCAATAAAGTTTGTAGCTCTTAAACCAGAAGAAGTTGTTGAAAGAGTTAAGAAGAATTTGATGAAGTCCGCGCAAGATAGATCAAAGAGACTTGAGAAACTTAAAGGCGACGAAGTTTTAGAAGAACTTAATACGTTATTTACCAAAGGAATAAAGTTCGTAGAACCAACAGAACTTTCCGGAAGTATGAAAGGAAGACAGAACATCTACAATCATTTAGACATGATGGTTCGTGACGCAGAAAAGACAATTACAATTGTAACAACAGCAGAAGGTCTTAACAGAAAAATGGAATCTCTTCTTCCAAGTTTGGAAAAAGCAAAAAAGAGAGGAATTATAGTAAGAATCGCTGCTCCGATAGATAAGAATAATATGAAAGTTGCGAAAGATTTCCAAAAAGTTGCAGAGGTTAAGAATATGCAGAAGATAAAAGCGAGATTTACAATCATAGACAGCAACCAATTGATGTTCATGCTTCTTGATGACGAAAAGTTCCATCCCAACTACGACGTTGGAGTTTGGATTAACACCGAATTCTTTGCTCAAGCATTAGAACAGATGTTTGAGTTGGCTTGGAAAGACATGAAAAAGATTTGAAATAATAAAAAATGGAAGAACTAGATAAAAAGGTGAAAAATTTTGATACATGGGATATTGCTCTGACAAAGCTTGCCGTTGCAGCAGGAGTTTTATTTATTATCGGAATCTGGCCCGCAGCAAGAAATTGGGCATTCACAATTAATCCTTGGTGGTTTTTAGTTGCAGCAGTCGTGTTTGCAATCCGGCCAATGATTAGATTTTTCAAGAAGTGATTTTTCTATATCAACCCAAAAACAACAACCCAGAAAAAGAAAACAACAAGGTGCCTTATCAATCTAACGATTAAAGTTTCAATAAACATATGTCTTGGGCTCATCCTGAAAACACCAGCGATTGTCGGAAGATAAGGAATCGGGCTCACCGCCATGATGACCATCGCCCATAGACCATATTTCTTAAAAAGATCTTCATATTTTTTAACATCTTTTTTATCAAAATATCTCAAAATTTTCTTTCCAGAAAAATAACCCAAGTAATAATAAAAGAAATTACCCAATATTGCTGACAACAAGAATAAAGACAGCAACAACCAAATATTAAAACCCCCCATAGCCATCAAACTTGCAACAGCAACGCTTCCACCAACAAAAACCGGAGCTCCCTCGAGTATGAATACAATTAAGACCATGGCTATCAATCCGCCAACCTGCACAGCTCCAACAACCTCATTTTCAAGAAATTTATAATTAACGAGACTCCAAACTAATAGCAGTATCACAATTATATTCACAAGCCACAAGATTCCCTTAATCAACTTCTTTTTGTCCATTGGAACTTAACGATAAAGGAATTTTTAAAGTTTGAGTTTCTCTAATTTCGGGAGGTGTTTAATTAGTGAGGGGTTGTCGCATTACTTCGTGATATTTAGCTGAAACGAAGTTTCAGAGATTTATAATAAATTTTTCCCCGCCTCAGAGACTCGCAATTAGTCAAAATCTTTGATTTTGATATTTATTTTTTCTTCTCAAAATATCACTATACAACCCTTCATGACCAATTCTCTTCATCTCAGCAATAGCAGCCCTTCCACTAAGAATCTTTCCTAATTCTGGAACACAAGCTAGATTAACTCTTGTATTAAGATTGTAATCACATCCCAAATAATCATCAATCTCATGTACTTCTAATTCTTCCCCCTCTTCTCCTCTTAAAAAGATCTCTAGTCCACTAAAAGGTTTTGGAATAACAGAGATATCATTAAAAATATATTCGTCGCCATTATACCCTGCTGGCTCAAGCTTTCTTTTTCCAATATCTCTTGGTGTTGCAGCTCTAAAATGCCTGTCACGTTCGTAAATAAAACTAGAATCAGAGCCTGTACAAACTCTTAAGTTGGCATCTTCAAAAGGAAGGACTCCCAACTTAAACAAGTAAATTCTGCTAAAATTTGCATTCTCTTGTTGTAATGGGTTATCAGAAACTACAATTCTCATATAAGGAGGATTCATTTTTTTCACAGCTTCGCGTTTAGAATTAGAAATATAAGCAGTATCACTATGAAAATTTGTCCATCCTTTTACTAAATAAACATGTTTTCCTTTTTCCATTTTATTTATTCCTTTAGAATAGTAATAGAATTAGTATATATTAAACTTTTACCGACAATTGTCGGATTTTTACTAAGAATCAGAGTTCTTTATAGATCGAAGGAATAATCTTACCTTCTGCTGTTTTCAAATGTTGCTGATAAGTAGAATAAGAAATTTTCATTATTTTTGCTAATTTTTCCATCTTTACTTTCTTTGGATAGTCATAATAACCCTGATTAATTGCTATTTCCATCGCCTGTTTCTGTTTGACAGATAATTTAGGCAATAATCTAGTTATTGAAATATTTGAAATCTTCTCCTCTTTCAATTTCAATAATTCTGCTCCAAGATATTTTTCTGAGAATTTCAAAATATCTTCCAATATCTTCCTATCAAAACTAGCCAAATCCCAAATGTGTTTTTTTTCTTTACAATTTATTATTGTTGGAGAAGGTCTAATTATTCTAGGATCCCAAACAGGTTCTGTGAATAGTGGCTGTTTTGTGACTAAAACTGCAAAATCATTCTTTATTTCCAATTTGACTAATTCCGGTTGTTTCTTTGCATCTTTAACTAATGATTTTTTATTTTTCTCTTCTCCAAACATAAATCCACAAGTTATCAAATAAAGCCATTTGTTATCTTTATAATAAGAAAGAGGATAACCAGTCATAGAAACTTTATGTTTAATTGCCATTCTTCCAAGAAACTGATTCTTAGATTCAACTTTTAATTTCATTATCCACATAGATATAATAACGCAATAGTTCCTATAAATATCTTTCTAAATAAAATCTTCTTTTTTAGAAAAAGAAGCAAAAGCGACAACCCTTAAAGTTTGAGTTTCCTCAATCTCTTCTCAGTTTTTACTTCAAAAATTTCCAATCTTTTTTCCTTGGCATCTTTTTTACCTTTTGTGAAATTCATTGCCTGAAATTTCAAAAGCCTAAATGGGAATTTATACTTTTTTGAAAGTTTCAGATAATCTTTAAAATCTAATCCTGATTTTTTCTTGCCTGAAATATCTGAAAAAATCCCCGGATTTCCTATCGCAGATCTCCCGACCATAACATAATCAAATTTTTTCAAAAGTTCTTTGTAATTCTTTTCACCAACATTACCAGAATAAACAACTGGAAGTTTTGTCTTATCCCTAAGTTTCTCAGCAAATTTCTCTTCCGGAATTCCAGAATAGCCTTGCTGTTGTGTTCGCGGATGAACAATTATAGCATCACAATATTTTTCTACGAGTTTCAAGATCTTCTTAGCGTAAGCAGATTTCCTAATCTTTACAAAAACAGCTTTTTTCTTTCCGGCGGCTTTCCGAATTTCTTTTAATATTTCTTCGATTGTTTTTAATTCGGAAATCATGTAACTTCCAAAACCATGTTTTCTCGCCGTTGTCGCAGGACAACCTAAATTAAAATCCCAACCAGAAACTTTTTTATTGTGTTTTTTAACAAATTCTTTAATTCCCTCCGGAGTTTTGCAAAACAATTGACAAATCGGCTTGTCATCAAAATAAGTCTTCTGCTTCGTTCGAGGATGCGTCATGCCAGTCCAAGTCAAAGAACAACCAGCTTTCTTACACATCAATCTAAAAGCAACATCATTGACTTCTTCCATGGGCGCAAGGAAAACCCGATCTTTCAACGCTTTCCCAAGTTTCAAGTTTTTTATTGGTCTGAATTTCATATCCATCTAAGAATAAAAACAATTAAAAGCCTTGTTGTTTTTATCTTATTGTCAAAAGGGGAATCAAAATGAACATTCAAGAAATTAAATTAACTCGCGCAAAGTTCAAAGGCACAGAATTTCTTATGCGACATCCTTCGGAGGCAATTAAAGATGTCGCCCTTCAGTGTTTCGAGGAGAGAGCGCGACAGAAATCAAGGGGTTCTTTCGCATGTACGACGTTGTAATCGGAAGAAACAAACCAGATAAATTAGCATTAAAAGAAAAAGGCCTAATCAGCATAGGCAAGGGCTATGTAAAAATGGGCCAATATACTTCTTTAAGCAACAGGATACTTATGGATATAGCAAGGACACATGTCATTCTAGTAGCCGGGAAAAGAGGTTCAGGAAAATCTTACACCCTCGGAGTTCTCGCTGAAGAACTAACGAACCTTCCAAAAGAAACAAGCCAAAATATAGCTTCTATAATCTTCGATACAATGGGAATTTATTGGACAATGAAATACAAAAATGAAAAAGACAAAACTCTTTTGGCAGATTGGGATTTAAAATCAAAAGAATTGCCTGTGAAAATATTTGCCCCCTTTGGACATTATGAAAATTACACCCAACAAGGAATCCCCGTAGATGAAAAATTCGCTTTAGACCCGAGTGAACTTAATGCTGGGGATTGGTTGATAACTTTCGGATTAGGTTTAACAGATCCAATTTCTGTAATAATTGAGAGAACAATAACAAGATTAAGAGAAAAAGGGGAGTTTAACCTAGATGATATAATAAAAAATATCCAAGAGGATGAGACAACAAGTCAAGAAATAAAAAATGCGGGAATTGGTTTATTCGAATCAGCAAAAACTTGGGGGATCTTCGCTATCGATTCAGAAGATTCAACAAAAGTTAAAGACCTAATCAACGCAGGAACAACAACAGTTTTAGATTTAAGTGTCTACAATTCTGTCGGAGCTTTGAATATACGGGCACTTGTTATTAATCTGGTCTCAAGAAAAATTTTCAACTCCAGGATGGCTGCAAGAAAATCAGAAGAGATAAAATCTGTCTCAGCAGGATTGGATTATCTTTCTTCGATGTCTTCGACAAAAAAGCAAGACCCTCTTGTTTGGATTTTTATAGATGAAGCACATGAATTTCTTCCTTTGAATGGAAAAACGGCAGCAACCGACGCCCTTGTCCAATTGTTAAGAGAAGGTCGTCAGCCGGGAATTTCTCTTGTTCTTGCAACACAACAGCCGGGACAAATTCATAGGGACGTCATGACACAATCAGATATTGTAATCAGCCACAGAGTAACAAACCATTACGATTTAGAAGCCCTAAATTTCATAATGCAGAGTTACGTTTTTGAAGGGTTAAAAAAATACATGGATGAACTTCCAGGACTTAAAGGAAGTGCAATTGTCTTAGATGACAACAGTGAAAGGATTTATCCAATACGAATTCGTCCAAGATTCACTTGGCACGGAGGTGAAGCACCGACAGCCGTTAAGATAGAAAAAAGTTTAGATTGAGAAAGAATTATAGATTGCGTGCCAAGTTCTTGGCATGGGGGTCGAGCGATCTTGCGAAATTATCTTCTGGAAGTTAATTTAGGAAATTTGAGCAAGGTCGGGAGAGAGGAAGCTCCGACAGCTGTTAAGATAGAAAAAAGTTTGGATTAATTTCACACCAAACTTTAAAAACAAAATTTTCTTGATATCTCCATGAAAACTCAATATAATCTTTTAGCACCTGCAGGAAATTTTCCAATGCTAGTTGCAGCAGTCAAGGCAGGAGCAGATGCAGTTTATCTAGGATTAAAAGAAGGTTTTGGAATGCGAGCAACCGCAAAGAATTTTTCTTTGAAAGATTTAGTAAAAGTAAGAAAAATTTGTAATACCAAAAGTCCTTACGGGAAAAAAGTAAAAATATATTTAACTTTAAACACAATAGTCTATGAAAACGAAATAAAGAAAGTTGAGAAAATAGTAAAGATATTAGCCAAAGATAAATTAGTAGATGTCATCATTTGTTGGGATCACTCAGTTATGGGATTCTGCAGAAAATATAAAATTCCTTTCCATGTTTCAACTCAAGCATCGGCAAGTAACTCCGGGGCGGTTGATTTTTATAAAAAACTTGGAGCAGAAAACATTGTTTTAGCAAGAGAATTAAGTTTGAAGCAAATAAAGCAAATAAAAAAGAAATCAAAAGGCATAGGTTTAGAAGCGTTCGTTCATGGGGCAATGTGCGTTGCTGTTTCTGGAAGATGTTTCACGAGCCAATTTCTTTTTAATAAGTCAGCGAACAGAGGGCAATGCTTACATCCTTGCAGGAGAACCTACATCGTAAAAGATGAAGAAGGAAACGAATTAAAACTTGAAAACAACAAAGTCCTGTCCGCAAAAGATCTTTGTACTTTACCCTTCATAGAAAAATTAAAATCCGCAGGAATAACAACTTTCAAGATAGAAGGAAGAAACAGAGACGCAAGATATGTAGATACTGTAGTATCAATTTATAGAAAAGCTTTAGACAAAAAATTAACAAAAAAAGAAATAAAAAACGCAATTGAAAGATTAAAAACAGTTTACAACAGACAATTCTCTTCAGGGTTCTATTTAGGAACTCCGACAAATGACGATTTTTCAGATACCGAAAATTCAAGCGCAACAGAAAAAAAACATTTTGTTGGAAAACTCTTACATTATTATCCTCAAGTAAAAGTCGCAACCATAAAACTTGTTTCACAACTTAAAGTAGGAGATAAAATTGCAATAATAGGAAATACAACAGGAATTGAATCTGCAATTATTGAAAGCATGGAGATAAAAAACAAGCCGGTTGAAAAAGCAAAAAAAGGCCAAGAAGTTGGAATCAAAATAAAGCTAGGAAAAAGGAAAAGCAATTCACGATTAAGAAAAAACGACGAAGTTTATGTTATACTTTCAAGCTAGGTTCGAGGAAAATAGGGATTATCATATTCCCATACAATTGTTTTCCCAGCACAAGTTATATTTTCTTCGTTGATTGTAAAATAAGGGGTGAAAGTAATGTTAGAGATTCCCCATAATGGCCCCGAATCAAAATAATCGTGAAGTTCTATTTTTTTCTCGTTTGAGGGGAGAATATTGCCTTCAATAAAGAAAGTTGTTGAGATTATTACTCCCTTTTCCATTTCGCTTCTTCCTACCCCCCGAACCCCATCAATATCTCCGTTTCCGATGCCTCTTTTTATAATCAGTGTTGAATTTCCCTTAAGACCATCAAAATCGAAAGGTGGGTCGTCATAAACTTTTGTTAAACTCACTCCAAGGCATTTTTCATTAATAAGAATATCGTCTTTACTACTTTCAATCAAATTTTGAATAACAGCCCAAACAATACCAACAGCAATAAGTGCCAAAGCAACTAGAATAACTGTTGTCACGATAGCTGACATACCTCTTTTAGATTTCATCTTTCTCTAAGTTTTTAGGGATATTTAAACTTTCTGGTTTAGAGTCTCTTTCGCAAAGCTAGTTCTTAAAAAAAATAAAGAAAATCTCTGATTTTCTAACTTTTCTTTTAAAAGGCAAAAGCCAGAGAGTAAAAGAAAAATAAAAAAGAATTAAAAAAAATTAAATTTATGCAGCAGGAGACTTCTTAATCGTTCCACTGAAACTTACAGCATTACAATATTCCCCATCATGCTCAGCCATTACTGTTGCTTGAGAGGGCGTATCTGGTTTACCAACGGTAGTTATTATATCTGTTGAGCCTGGACCGAGAGCAACACCTAGTTCCCCTTCTGTACTTATCTCGCCTGTAGCACCACCAATAATAGCCTTAACATCTGTTGTAGATTCTGTTCCAGTATTCTTAACAGAAACCTCACAATCATCCTCACTACAATCTACCGCAGTAATCGTTAATGGAGTCTTGAGACATTTGCCCTGAAGACCAATATCACCAGCCTTGTCTTCAATCAAATTTTGAATAACAGCCCAAACAATACCAACAGCAATAAGTGCCAAAGCAACTAGAATAACTGTTGTCACGATAGCCGACATACCTCTTCTACTTTTTATTAACATCATTATTAACCTCCTTTCATCAAAGGTAAACATACCTTTAGATTGCATATGAAAACCCTTATTTAAATGTTTTTATTTCCTATTGAATCCTCGCTGTTTTTGAAATAGGAAATTTTAAAGAATCTCAAAGATTTTTTTTATTCTCGGCGTCAAGCATTTCAAAAAAATCTTTTTCTTCTATAACTTTATCAACCTCAGAAATTCCTCTTTTCTCTGCAACTTTCCAAAAAGTCTCGGGTTTGTATTTCTTTTTTTTCAAAGATTGCAACGTTGGTAATTTCGGATCGTCCCACCCCGAATACTTCCCCGCCAAAACATCTTTTGTAATCTGTGACGCAGATAATCGCATTCCTTTGATATGCCATCTCCCTAAGAAAGCAGTCCAAGGATATTTCTTCCCAAGAGTTTTAAATATCATTTCTTGTCTTCTCGCGTTATCTCTATGTTCCTTAGCTCGAATAATATGTGTCATTCCCATTTCGATATCGTCTGCTGTAACAGAAAGATTCATCAATGGCCAAACTTTAAATTTATTTTTTTGCCGAGGGTGTTCAGTTTCATTTATTCTCACCAAAGGAAAATCCCTCATTGCGGGATTGGGATTTTCCATACCCTCTTCTGAATCAGGAGTTTTAAATCTCAAGACCGCGTCGCCTTCTTTGTAATCTGTTTCTGCTTTTCCCAACATCATCTCCCACCTCATCAGATTTTCTTTTTTATCATTATTTCTACAAGGACAGTTTTCTTTTAGTTTAGAATATTCCCTGAATTTATCTCCGGAACAAGTACAAACATAGGCAGAACCTTTCTCGATTAATTTTTTAGCATAACCATAATAGATTTCCATTCTATCCGACTGAATAACAACTTCAACGTTCTTCTTCGCCAGCCATTCAATATCTTTTTTAATTAATTTGTATGCCTCAGGAAAAATGTTCTCAGGATTAGTATCTTCTATTCGGCATATAAATTTCCCGCCGTATTTATTCACATAAGCAATATTCAGAGAGGCTGTCAAAGCGTGTCCTACATGCAAAGCTCCAGAAGGAGAAGGCGCAAATCGCATGACAACACCGGACTTAGGAACCTTCGGCAATTCTTCCAAGCCCTCACGAACTTCTCTTTCAGAAATTTCACCTTTATGTTTTTCAAGCAAAACTTTTTGTTCCTCAACAGAAAAAGAATTTACCTCTTTAATTATTTCTGAAATTTTCTTCGCATAATTTTTAATTTCAGATTTTTCTAGACCCTCGGCAAATAACGAAGATATTACGGCGCCCTGAGCAGCTTTCCCCCCATGCGCAACAGCATTCTTCAAAGTATAAGATTGAATTTTTGAATCTGAAATCTTTTTCTTCACCATAAAAACATTAAAGAAAGGGGGTTTATATTTTTAATGTTTGGATAATTATATTCTCAAACACAACTATCTTTAAAAAGATTGAAACATATAATAATACATGAGCAAAAGAGAATTAAGAAAATTAGAAAAAAGATTATGGGATGGAATGGGATATTGTCCCGCTTGTCAAAGACAACTTGCTTTGGATGATTATCTGAGCTATCGAAGATTATTGGTAGAGTTAAATAAGGGAGAGCCCGGAGGAATTTTTGAAATTTATAGCAAGCATGTTGTAGACCAAAGATTTGGTGAAACTGGAAAAAGACCTAAATTAGAACCCATTGTGCCAAATGCAGTAAGAGGAATGCCTTTCAATCTTGTTCCAGTCAGGGCATGAGAAAAAACATTCTTTTTAAGAATAATTATTTTTAATGGATTATTGATTCACAGCCAAACCTTTTCGATCACGAATCTTCTTGATTATTTCAGCTTGCATTCCTGCAGGAACTCTTTCAAATAACTGATCCTTTAATGAACTAGTTCCCCGACCTTCTGTCTCCGATCTCAAATCATTACTCCAACCAATCATTTCAGCAACAGGAATTTTAGTCTCCATTTCTGCATTAGTTCCTTCCTGATTTACTTTCAATAGCTGTCCTCTTTTACCTGAAACAAGTTTTGTAACCCCGCTCAAAAATGAATCGGGCATTTCAATCAAATGAATCTGTATTGGTTCCAACAAACCAGCTGAACCTTGTCTCATTGCTTCTTGAATACCTTCACGAACAGCAGGATAAACCTGGGCAGGCCCACGATGAATAGCATCCTCGTGAAGTTTTATATCAACTAGTGAGACTTTTATCTTTGTGCAAGGTTCTCTCGCCAACGGCCCTTGATCCATAACCATTTCGAAAGCTTCCAATATCATTTCAATAACTTCAAGCATGTGAACTTCTCCCCGAGTTTCATCCAAGAAAACATTCCCATTATAAATATCTCTCACCTTTTTAACTTCGTCATTGCTCCAACCTAAAGGAGTCATAGTATCTACAAGATCCTGGCTTTTTTTCTTAACTCTTCCAGAAGGCACGTCGCCTCTTTGGATAGCATCAAAGATATTATCCTCCAAGGGAGCAACCTCGATAAAAAAGCTGTTGTGCTTGTTCGGACTTCTACCTTCTTGCGGAGGCGATTCTTTCGCAACAGTTTCCCTATAAACAATAATCGGAGACGAAGTTTTAACATCGAGACCTTTTTCCTTTTTTATTCTCTCTTCTATAATTTCCAAATGCAATTCACCCATACCCGAGATTAAATTCTCACCAGTTTTCTCATTAATCTCAATTCTTATCGAAGGATCTTCTTTGTTAACTTGTTTCAAAACTTCAACCAGCTTAGGAAGGTCAGCAGCTTTAGTAGCCTCAATAGACTTTGTAACAACGGGATCGAATAAATGTTTGATTGCCTCAAAGGGTTCAATATGTTCTCTTGAAACTGTCTCTCCTGACATAACGTCTTTCAAACCAACAACACCAACGATGTTCCCTGCCGGAACCTCATCAACAGCAAGTCTTTGAGCTCCTTTGTAAACTGAAACTTGTTGAACTTTAGCATCTCTTTTCGCGAGAGCCATATAAACATCATCTCCTTGTTTCAAAGTCCCTGAAAATAATCTTCCAGCAGCGACTTCTCCGGCATGCTTGTCAACAACAATTTTTATAGGAACAAAAATGGGTTCACCTTTCGCATCACAAGAAATCAAATTTTTCCCAATCTCACTATCCAGATCTCCATGCCATATTCTTGGAATTCTATAAGGCTGAGCTTCTAAAGGATTCGGATGGTGGTCGATTGTCATATTCAAAACAACTTCATGCAACGGTGCTTTCTTCGCAAGTTCTTTGTAACCTTCTTCACCAGATTGATAAGCATCTATAACGTCCTTGAAAGTAATTCCTTTTTTCTTCATGTACGGAATGCTCAAAGCCCAATTGTGGAAAGCACTTCCAAAAGCAACGCTCCCATCGTTCACATTAACTTTCCATTTTTCCTTATAGCCCTCGGGCGCAATGTTCTCAATTAATTCATTAACATGTTCTATAATAGAAATAAACTTTTTCTGCATTTCTTCAGGAGTTAATTTAACTTCTTTAATCAAACGATCAACTTTATTGATAAATAAAACCGGTTTAACAAGTTCTTTCAATGCTTGTCTCAAGACAGTTTCAGTTTGTGGCATAACACCTTCAACTGCGCAAGCTAAAACAACACAACCGTCAACGGCCCTCATCGCCCGAGTTACGTCTCCGCCGAAGTCAACATGTCCGGGAGTGTCAATTAAATTAATCAAGAAATCTTTACCCTCTACTGAATGAACCATAGAGACAGAAGCAGAGTCTATTGTAATTCCCCTTTCCGATTCGTCATCATGGAAATCCAAGAATCTTTGTTTACCTGCAGTCTCTTCACTCAACATACCCGCACCTGCAAGCAAATTGTCCGAGAAAGTAGTTTTTCCGTGATCGATATGAGCAGCAATTGCTATGTTTCTGATGTTCTCTTGTACATGCATCAATTCCTGAACTTTCTTCGATAAATTTTCAGCCATATTATCTGATGAGAAATTTGGTTTTTAAAGTTTGCGATGTTGATAACACAGTCCGATAAGTGTCCGAAAAGTAATCGATAGAAATAATTAAAAACAGCTTTTTTCTTGCTATTAAATGGATAAAGAAAAAGCTAGACAAGAAGTAGAAGTTATTGTTAAAAAGTTTTTAGCAATCCCAAAAAATGAACAAGATTCTATGCCAGAAGAAGATATTAAATTTCATTTTATAGAACCATTATTTGAAGCTCTTGGTTGGATGAGAGAGGATATCTCAAAAGAAAAGAGAATATTAAAAGGTCGAGCAGACTATATCTTGAGAATAGGCAACCAAGATAAGTTAGTTATAGAGGCAAAGAAAACTAATGTTAATCTTTCTGAAGAAGAAGGAAGACAAGCGGTTTCATACGCCCACCATAAGAACATAAAATTTTCTGTTTTAACCAATTTTAAAAAGATAAGAGTTTATCATGCATTATCTAATATAAAAGATATTGATAAGAATCTTTTAAAAGATGATAAGGGATATTTTTGGTTGGATTGTGAGGATTTTGTTGAACAATTTGATAGGTTGTGGCTTTTGTCTAGAGAAAGTTTTGAAAACGAAGAGATAAATAAACTTCTTAAAAATGTAGATAAACGGCTAATAAAACCAATTGATGAATCAATTTTAACAGACTTATTACAATATAGGGAATGGTTATCAAAAGATTTGAAGAGTAAGAGAATGCATTTAGAAGATTCTCAAATTGATGAGGTTGTTCAAATATTAATTGACAGATTAATATTTATGCGTTCTGTTGAAGATAGGGGTCTTGAAGCAAAAGATTTCTTGCTAAAGATTATTAGTGATGTTGAAAAAGGATTAACAGATATGAATCTTTGGGCAGTTCTAAAAGCACAATTTAATAGATTTGATAACACTTATAATTCAAAATTGTTTTCTGAAGGACTTTTAGAAAAAGAAGGCTTCTTTGATAATAAATCTCTTGCGAAAGTTGTTAGAGGTTTATATTATGGAACACAAGATAATCAAGAGAGATACATGTTTGATGAAATTCCTGTTGATTTGTTGGGAAGCATCTATGAGCAATATTTAGGGATTGTTTTGAGGGGAACAGAAAAAAGAGTAAAATTAGATTTGGTTAGTGGTAAAAGAAAAAAGATGGGAATTTATTATACTCCCTCTTATATTGTAGATTATATAGTAAAGAACACTGTAAGAAAATACACTGAAAACAAAACAATTGATGAAATTTTAGAGACAAAAATTGTAGACCCTGCTTGTGGTTCGGGTTCTTTTTTGATTAGAGCATTTCAAGAATTGATTAATATCGTAGAAGAAAAATTAGAAAAAGGAGAAAAATCAGCAAAGTGGAAAAACACATTCCAACAATGGAATGAAAAATTAAGTCTTGGTGAAAAAGCTACCTTGTTAACTAACTGCATTTATGGTGTCGACTTGGATGAGAAGGCTGTAGAATTAGCCCAATTAAATCTTTTACTAAAATTACTTGAAGAAGAAACAAGAGAAACTAAAAAAAGAATATTACCAACAATGAGAGATAATATAAAGAATGGAAATAGTCTAATCTCTGATTCTAGATTTGATAAGGCATTTAATTGGAATGCACAATTTCCAGAAGTTTTTAAGGATGGGGGATTTGATATTGTTATTGGAAATCCTCCTTATGTTTTTGCGAGAGAAAAAATGAACCTTGAAGAAAAAAAATTTTATCTGGAGAATTTTAATACGGCTAAATATCAATTGAATACTTACCTTCTGTTTATGGAGAAATCTATGTCACTCCTCAAATCTCAAGGATATTTGGGTTTTATAATTCCTGATGCTTGGTTAAAAGTAGAATCTGCAAGTAGCTTAAGAAAATTTTTGCTTGAAAATAGTTTTTTTGATAGATTAATTCACCTCAGGGGGGAAACTTTTTCTGGAGTGGGGGTAGAATCATCCATATTAATTTTAGAAAACTCAAATAGGAAAGGGAAAACCAAAGTCTGTAAAGATATTAATCAAATTTCTTACGAAGATTTTTCTCAAGAAGAATGGTTGCAAAATAATAATTTTGAAATAGAACTTTTCTCTGGGGGAGAATATAAGGCCCTACTAGATAAGATGGAAAAAGATTCAAAAAAGCTAAATGAAGTAACAATTATTAGGGCAGGTCTTCAGGCATATGAAAAGGGGAAAGGAAACCCTAAACAAACTGCTTCCGATGTAAAAAAACGGCCTTACGATTTTAATCTTAAAAAAGATAACACCACTTTTGAATATCTTGAAGGAAAAGATTTGGGAAGATATTTTAATTCTTGGAGGGGTTTGTGGTTGAAATATGGTAAATGGTTGGCCGCACCAAGAACATTCGAATTATTTAGTTTACCCCGAATTTTAGTGAGAGAAATCCCTTCAAAGCCTCCGAAAGCAATTGTTGCTACTTATCTTGAAGAAACATTTTTGAATAATCGAAGTATTATTAATGTCTTAGAAAAACAAGGGGAAATAAAATTAAAATATATTTTAGGTATTTTAAATTCAAGAATAATAACTTTTTTCCATCTTCATAAATCGGTTAAAGCACAGAGGGATTTATTTCCTAAGATTACTCTAAATGATTTAAGAAAATTCCCAATAAAACTTTCAACTTCAAAATCACAAGAGCAAAAAATTATCTCTCTTGTTGAACAAATGCTTGAACTTCAAAAGAAAATTCACCGAGAGAAAGTTTCTGGAAATGAAAAAGAACAACTTGAGCAACAAATTAAAAATGTAGATTATGAAATTGACGAAGAGATTTACAAACTCTACGATATAACAGATAAAGAAAGAGAAATTATAGAAAAAAGTTTAGAATAAAATTGTATTGTTTTGGATAGCACTTAATTGCTCTGCAATTAAGTAGTAATCAAGATTAATAAAACCCCCTCTAATCGCAAAAAACCATAAAACCGAAACATTTAAATTACTTAGTTACTTACTTAACACGTACCGATTGCTAGGGCATTCGTCTGGTAAGCTTCGGCTGAGTCCAGAGGGGTAAACTAGGGTTGCGATACTCTTGTAGTCTCCCTCGGTACATTATTTTTTTAACCATCTTTCAAAATCTTCTAATTTCAAATTAATATACGTTGGCATTTTATTTTTTCTGTCTTCCCTCATTAAAAAAGCATATTTATGCGCATTAGACTCCCTTGATAGCTTAGCGAAATAGACTTCATTTACCTTTAATTTCAATTGCTTTTCGAGGAAAAATTTTAAAGTCTTTCTAATATCATCCTCTCTTCCAATAAAATCTCTACAAATCTTTAATGAAACTTCTCTAGAAATTTTAAGTGATTTAAATAGATGAAAAATTACAATGCAATAAATTCTAATCTTGAGATCAGATTTACCTTTTTTTGATTTTCTATATTTATAAAATTCCTGACCATATCTTGAGGATAAAACTCTTGCTGTCTTTTCATCAAACTTAAACCCTTTTATCACCCCGTCTTTATCTGCAATACAAATTGTATAATTTTTGCTCAATAAATCTGCTCCTGAAACATCTATTTCAAAGTTCATTTTTGTATTTCATTCCCCTTCCCCCTTCAACTTACTCAAACTTATCCTAAAATCTTTAACAATCTCGATTAATTTATTTATCTCCTTATCTTTCAACTCTCCTTTAACAACATGCGAATTAAACCTCGCTGAACAAAGCATTGAATAAGTATCATACAAACCTTTTTCTTTTAGAATTTCAATTAATTTGTCTTTCTTCTCCGGATCAACGTGAACTTTATCAAATTCTTTAACACTCGCTTTCATATTGCTCCCATAAACAACATCTACCTTTTTTTGTTTTGCAAATCCAGTTAAATGCAATTTAAGAGTTTCATCTCTTTTCTTTAAATCAGAAAGTAGAGTTTTAACTTCAGCCAATTCATCAACCATTTTCAAACCTTCGTCGTCTTTAAATTTCTTAACTTCTTCTTTCTTTTCTAATTCCAATTTATGTTTAAAGCTCGGACAAAGATATTTAAACCCACAATAATCACATAAAGGAGTAACATTAGTTGGAAATTCTTTTGCATTTTCAATATCTTTAATTTTTCCAATAACTTCTTTCTGAAGTTTTTCAAGTTGTTCTTCTGTTCTTTCTGAAACAACTTCTTTATTAAAAGCCAACATGTGCCAAACAAGTTTAACAGACTTAGCGTCTTTGAATTTATCTTTAACCCAAAAAGAATACATTGCAAGTTGTCTATCTGAATCAGCTTCTTCTTGATCTTTCATTCTGCTATTAGTCTTATAATCCATAACATAATAATTTCCTTCAGAATCACAAGCAAACTTATCAATTCTAACATGCCAGAAATTTCCATCAGGCAACATCATCCTGTCTTGAGTTTCCAAACCCAGGATAGTTAATTGTTCAAAAGGTTTATACTTTTCAAAATAATCTGAAAGAAACTTCTCCCCCATTTTCCTATAATTCTCAGCGGTTAGATTTTCCTTCACAACTTTAATATCTTTAGAATATTCTTTTTCCCATAAATCCCTATAAAATTTAATCAAAGACGCTTTAGCAATCCTTTTCTTGAACTTTTTCCATTTGTATAATTGCTCCAATGCTTCATGAACAATACTTCCCATGAATGCTTCAATTGTGTTTTCAATTTCAGGTTTTTCCCTATCTATGTAATGGAGTTTATACTTGTAAGGGCAATTTTCAAATGTTGAGACACGAGAGTGTGAGTAGACTGTCATCTTTTTATTTTCCTAGTCATAATATCAAAAAACAATTAATCTATTTAAATTTATTTGTTATAAGAAACTTTTCATCTTTTCCCGTTAAACAAATTTTTCCAATTAGTTTCCTTCTCGCCACTAACTTCTTCACTAAAAATATCCTTTGATGAGTTTCCCCCACTTTTCTCTCTCATAAAAATCCGATACATCTTGTCGACATTTTCTTCACAAACAAAATCATGATGTTGAAAACCGCCGCCAAAAGTTTTCGGGATGTGCATCAACTCATGGATAATTGTTTTAATCTGGTCTTCTTCAGACATTTTGTCAAATCTCTCAGATATAAATTCAATCGCATACCAAGCAGGAGTTCCCATAGCCATTTGCATAACTTTCCCAATAGTATGACATCTTGCGATAGTTCCTCGCGAAGCACTTCCAAAACTTCTCAAACATTTTACATTTGAAATTCTAACATGCGGGAATAAAATTCTAGAGATTTCATCAGACTTCATTTGCAAATCAGGAGCAGGCTCATAACATATCTTCGATCTCTTTTTTCTAGGCATGGAATCCCAAACGAGAGGGGGTTTAAATAATTATGTAGAGATTTCTTAGTTGAACAGTTCGTGAAAATTTATTTTGCATTAATCTTTTGTATTGAGTGTAGCTCTCTTGACTAAAGTCGAATGCGGAGCGAATATTCTTATTCAATCTCAACCAACTTCTTCCTTCCACTTTTTCCAGAGATAATCTCAACTTTTTCACAAGAAAAATATTTTTTTAAAAATTTAACCAGAGAAGCATTCGCTTTTCCATCAATTGGTTTTTCTTTCAACCAAACTTCATATTCCATTTCAGAAATCTTCTCAATCTTTTCTTGACTTGAATTCGGGTGCAGTTTAATTTGAATTTTCATTATCTTGCAATAATCTCCAGTCCGTCGCCATCTTTCAATTCATATTCTTTTCCGACGGTTTGTTTTGTCTTAGCGTTTATTGCTCGAATAAAATTATCCCCAAGATCTTTATGAACTTTGTAAGCGAAATCCAAAGCCGTACTTCCCTGTGGCATTAAAAAACAATCCGGCAAAATATTTCCTTTGCTGTCCGCAAGTTTGTTTGCCGAAGCCGGGAAAACAGCAATGTAATTCAATAAACCCAAAACAGCATTATTCAAAATTTGTTGAACCCCTGTTCCTTCAACATATTTATCCAAGACATTTTCTTTAATCTTATCTAATGCTTGCTTTTGTTTCTCGTTTAAACTTTTCCCTTTCTTAACCGAGAAGGTTTTTTCACCAGGAATATAATCAATCAACTCGGCTTTTGAAGCTTCTCTCAATGCAAGCTCAGAATCTGCCGAGCAAGGCATAACAATCATCTTAGGAAAAGTATCTCTCAAAAGTTGGTAGTTTGCAGCCCCTTTTTCAGTGTCAATCTTGTTGCCTGCAATAATAGTCGGTTTGCTTTTATGTCTCAAAGAAGAAACAAAATTTTTAATCTGATTCTCAGACCATGCAGTGGGTCTTTCAGGCAAATTCAATTCTCTCAAAACATCTTTAACTTGATCCTCATTAATTTTCAAACCAGAGAATTGGTTTGCAATGGACTCTGAAAACTTCAAATTTTCCATCTCTGTTTTCCTAGCAAAACTTTTCCATACTTTCATAAAAATATTCAAGAACCATTTGTCCAACTCTTCTTCCAAAAAATTAACATCATCTACAACAGAATAGTCTGAACCTTCTTTCAAGGGTTTTCCTTCTGCATCTGTTGTCCCAGACAAATCCACGATATGGATAAAAACATCTGCTTCTCTTAAGTCATCAAGAAATTGATTTCCCAAACCTTTTCCTTCTGAAGCTCCGGGAACTAAACCTGCAACGTCCATCAATTCAACAGGCACAAACCGATTTCCATCAATGCAAAATCCATGAGCAGGGTTACATTTTGTATTAAATTCTTTTTCAAGGCATTCAACTTTCACATAGCCTACGCCGTGGTTTGCTTTTATGGTTGTAAAAGGATATGAAGCAATTTCAACTTCGGCTAGCGTTGCCGCTTTGAAAAAAGTACTTTTCCCCACTGAAGGTTTTCCGACGAGTCCAATTAACATGTCCTAAGAATAAGATTGGGGGTTAAAAGGTTTTTGATTCAAAATTATCTATTAGTTTTGTAAGCCCCTGTTTTTTTATCAAATATAATAAAATTATTTTCTTCTAAAATTCTAATCGCGTGAGTTATATAAAAAGTATGTTGTCCATCTAATTTTCCAAATAATCTCTCTAAACCAACACTTCCTTTATCATAACGTGCAACTTGAGAAATCTGTGGAAGAGTTAGACCCTCTCTACTTGAAAAGACTTCTGAATAAACTTCTCGTACCGCAACACTGTGCTCGTCATCTGGTTGGTCTTTTAAGAAATCGTTTATTTCTTTTCTCATTCAATTAAAGATTCCCTAATCTTTAAAAATATTTATGTCCTTAAATAGATAATCAAACACCAACAACTCCCAAAACCTTTTCAAATTTTCTCTGTAATTCTTCTAAGGTAGAATCATTAATAATTTTAAAATCTGCAAGTTTCATACATTCCCCCACTTGCTGTCCAAGAGGATCTTTTTCACCAAGGTCTCTCAAATCAATTTTCAAGAAACC
>CAZHMB010000005.1:0-44264 GCA_964533515.1 Candidatus Woesearchaeota archaeon
CATCAAGCAATTCTCAGCGAATGTGCACGATGGGTCGGGTATCCGGCGTGGGCGTTCGACCCTCCGTGCACATTTAGTGAGAATCACTTTGAAAATAATATGTTTTGATCTAGAAAATGGGTGCAGTGTCCCGCTAGGGCGTTGTATTTGTGAATTGATTTAAGTAACATTGAAATAAATTCGGCTATAAGATGACTTTGTATAGAAATCTTGAGGACTTAAAGAAAGAAGTTAAAAAATTGCATGTAGGAATTCCGGTGTTGTTGTGGTTTGGAAAAAAAGTTTGATGCGGGGGCAAAGAGGTTTTTAAATACAAAATTAAGAGTTAATTAGAAGGTTTTTTAATAGAAAGATTTAAATAGTAAGTAAGACGTATCTTACTATGGTAAATATAAACGTAACTAGAATAAGTTCAAAAGGACAAATAGTAATCCCTTCTGAAATGAGGTCTGATTTAACTGAGGGAGAAGAATTATTGATCTTGAAAGATGGAGATAGAATAATCTTGAAAAAAGCTAGTAGTATATCTGAAAAAATGAAAGAAGATATAGAATTTGCAAAAAGAACAGAAGAAGCATGGCAACAAATAGAAAGAGGGGAATGCACTAATTATACTAAAGAAGAATTCCTAAAAAAATTAGAGGCATTATGAAATGCAAGTAAAAGAGGTTAAAGAATCTAATAACTTTAAAAGAGCTTTAAAAAAGATTGATAAATCATTAAAGACTAGATTAAATAAACTTCTTATAAAGATTTTAGAGAATCCTGAAATTGGTAAACCAATGAGATATGAAAGAAAAGGAACAAGAGAAATTTATATAAAACCTTTTAGAATTTCCTATTCCTTTGAATATTCAACATTAATTTTATATTTTCTAGAATTATATCATAAGGATGAGCAATAAATTCTGGGATCCCTATTTTAAGGGGATTCGGGAAGAAGAGTTAATCTTCTTCAAGAACACCAATCTTAATCTCTGCTGTCACCCCCATGTGGTCGACAAGATTTATAAATCATAGAGATCACACATAACAGCGATGGAAAACACAGGTTGGGTTGATAAATTATTAAAACTTCAAAAAGAAGTTGAAGAAGAAAAGAAATCTAAAACTAAGGAGAAATCTGAAGATGATTAATAAATTAAATTTAAGGGCATCAAGCAATTCTCAGCGAATGTGCACGATGGGTCGGGTATCCGGCGTGGGCGTAAAGCTTTTATATCTCTTTTTCTTAATTAGATTAAGGGGAGGTAAAAAGAGATGATAAAAATTTGGGCAAGAAGGATTCGTAGCAAACATCGCAGAATCAATCGGAAATTTTTTCAAAGGAATATTCGGTGGTGGAGAGGAATAGAAAAAGATTAAAATCCCTGTTCATATTTCCTGCACTCTTCAACACTTTAATAAACCCTTTTGATTTTTATCAAATATGGCAAATGTTTGGTTATATTCTTTAGCAAGCGTATTCATCGTTAGCCTAGTTTCTATTATCGGAATTGTAGCTCTACAGATCAAGGTAGAGAAACTTAGAAAGATCTTGATTTACATGATTAGTTTTTCTGCGGGAGCCTTAATAGGAGATGCATTCATACATTTACTTCCAGAATTGGCCAAAGAAGGATTAAAGTTGAGCTATTCCCTAACAATTATCTTCGGAGTGTTATTGTTCTTTTCATTGGAGAAAGTTGTTCATTGGAGGCATTGTCATATGCCCATAACAAAAACCCATGTTCATCCTTTTGCATATATGAATTTATTCGGTGACGGGTTGCATAATTTTATCGACGGATTAATCATTGCAGGAAGTTATTTAATCAGCGTCCCTGCCGGAATAGCAACTACCACCGCCGTAATACTTCACGAAATTCCTCAAGAAATGGGAGACTTTGGAGTTCTAATCCATGGGGGCTTTACGAGGATTAAGGCCATACTTTTAAATCTTTTAACAGCTTTGACCGCGTTCCTTGGAGTTATCTTCGCATTGACCCTAAATAATTATATAAGCAACATCGAAGGATATCTAATTTCTTTAGCCATTGGAGGATTCCTCTATATCGCGGGAAGCGATCTAATACCAGAATTACACAAAGAGACAAAAATCTCCGTTTCATTAATTCAAATACTGACTTTTATATTAGGGGTTCTAGTCATGATTGGTTTATTATTCTTAGGGTGAAACTCTCTAGAAAAAGGCGGAGTTGTTTGGCGAAAACAAAGTTTGTAATATAATAATAATGGATTGGCAAAAAGAAGATATGGGAGGTTAACTTAAACTATTTCTTCATCTTTTTTTTGTAAACGTTCTCAACAGCTAGAAGAATTCCTGCCCCAAATAAAGCCAGCACAAAAATATAAACAACATTTTTGTTTCTAACCGATTGGTAAAAAGATTCGTTTTCTTCAGGTTTTAATCCACCTGTAATTGGGCTTTGGCTATCTGCAGAAACATCATCTAGAATTCCCACAACTCTTCCAGTTAGAGAAATTTCTCCTCGCGTCAATGAAGTTGTCCCATCGGTTATTCTAACGGTGTAAACGCCCTCAGGAGCAACCAATCTAAAACTCTCTTTTTCTCCAACACCCAGTTCAATATCTTTAGTTCCAACCGAACTACCAATAATGATATTTACTGTCTTTGAATATTCACTATTTCCCATGTTTGTTATTATAAGTTTGTCGCCCTCTATCTCGAATTTAGCCAGCTCTTCCGAAGTAATACTAAAAAAAGAAGTACCTTCTGTAACTTCCCCGGCGAGTCCTTGATATGTCGCTGTTACTTTCCAAACACCCTCCACAGGATTTTCTCCGATATCCATTTCAACCGGTTTATTAGTCTGAACCATCTTCTCAATTCTCACCGTCTTTCCAGTATTTTCTATAACCACCGAAACTTCTGCGTTAATTGGACTGTTCTCAGAATCAAGAAGAGAGACTCTTAGATTAATTTTATCTCCCGGACTAAAATTTTCTTCTAGAGTAGAAACTTCAATTTTATCCGCCAGAACCAGTTGAAACATAAAGACCATACAAATCAGAAAGATCCAACCTTTTTTTATCATCTTAAAACAAACATCTCCGAGTTTTTAAAAATATCGGTTTTTCAATAACCTTTTTAAATATGAAATTCTTACTTAGAAAAGAATGAAAAAAGAAATAAGTATGTTGGTTATAGTCTTTGTCGCTATAGGTTTTTTGTTATTAATAGGAAATTTATCAAGAGACAGTTTTACTGGTTTTGCGGTTTATGAACAAGGAGAACAATCTGATTTTGACCAGGGAACTTATAATAATACGGAATATTCGGGGAGCGCGGTTGTTTTAAGTTCTGGACAAAGCTCAGGAACTTACACTTCTGAGATATTTGATGCAACAAACGATGCAACATGGAATAGTTTGACAGCAACAAGCTCGACACCAACAGCGAAAACTTTGTTTGTGGTGGATGGCGGAGGAGACGTTTATTCTTCATCAGACGGTGGAACAGCATGGGCATTAGCAAAAGAGGATTATGGAAGATCTTCAGCCACAATAGAAATGATATCCAATTCAGATTATCTATACATTCTTTCTACTTCGAACAGGGAAGTTTTCCGTTCTTCGGATTTTGAAACTTGGGAGATGGTAAATGATAGTTTCGCGGATAGCGCAGTTCTTTTGGGGGAAGTTGATTCCTTAGAAAATCTTTATATTGCAGACGCTTCAGGAGATGTTTATCTCTCTTCTGACGACGGAGTAACTTGGACATTACAAGGCGATTTCAATGCTGGAGCAACAAACAACGGAAAAGGAATGGCAATAGATTCTTCAGGAAATATCTACATCGTAGACGGTTCAGGGGCCGTTTGGAAATCTTCTAACTCCGGAGTTGATTGGGTAGAACAAACTTCAGCATATGGGGGAGGAGCAGGAACAGATGATCTAGAGGTTGATGCTTCTGACAATTTATACATTTTAAATAACGACGAGGTAATGAAATCAATCGACGATGGAGTAACTTGGGTCCAAGTTGAAGATGATTTCTCTCCTTATTCAAATGAGGGTTGCAAAATGTTAATTGATGGGGATGAAGATTTTTTTCTCGCAGACTGTTCTGGAAGAGTTTTTCAATCATCTGATTCTGGAGTTAGCTGGGATGAACTGGGAGATTCAAACCTAGGTGCAAGTAATGATATCAAAGGGATAACTGATTTTTATTCTGCTACCACTTTAACCTATGAAGTAAGAAATTGTTCTGAATCTGATTGTAGCGACGGAACTTTTGAAGATCAAGGAATGTCTGGCCTGGATTTAACGGGAAGATACTTTCAATATAAGGTTTCTTTTGTTACTCCGGGAGCTGGGACAAGTCCTGAATTAAGTAGTGTTAGTATTGATTATACAGAACCTGAATCTGATAGTCCCTCAATTTCTTTTTCATCTTCCACAACTGCAGAAGGGACTTATTCGAATGTTGATTTCATCAATGTTGATGTTGACTTGGCTGATGCGAGCCAGATTTATAGTTTTATTAATTTTAATAATTCGTTAATTGGTTTTTGGAAATTAAATGAATCTTCAGGGAACATTATTGATTATTCAGGATACGGAAATGATGGAACAAATAATGGAGCAATCTATGGTTCTAGTGGAAAATTTGGAGGGGCATTGGGTTTTGATGGAACGAATGACTATCTCTATACTGCAAACGATGATTTATTTGATTTTAATCTAACGGACTCATTTGCATTGTCGGCATGGATTAATACAGATTCTTCAGAAAATATGGTCATTATTAACAAAATGGACGGAGCAACGATTTATAGAGGATATAGTTTGTTTGTTTTGAGTTCAGGAAAGGTTAGATTTATATTACAGAAAAGTTCTGCTGCTGCCCATAATACATTTGATACTAATGCTATTGTAAATGATGGAAATTGGCATCTTATAACTGCAACTTATAATGGCACAGGAGCTAATGGAATGCAAGTTTATGTGGATGGTATTAAAGATACTGCAACAGTTTCAGCAGTTGGGACTACAGATACTATTGCGAGTTCATCACATTTAGCTATTGGTTCGAGATATGCTCATAATGATTTATATTTTAATGGTTCAATTGACGAAGTCCTAATCTTTAATAGGGCTTTATCCTCAGATGAAATTTCTGTTTTATACTCTGCAAGTTCTTATTCCATAACTTATTCCAATCTCTCTTATGATACTTATGAGTTTTATGCGTATGCTCAGGACGTTTATGGAAATGAGGCGCAAACAGAAACAAGAACCGTTACCCTCTCTGAAAATGCCCCCCCAACATTAACAAGCGTCTCCCCTCAAGATGGAGCATCATATGGTTATAACGAATCTCTTGCATTGAATTATGTTGTTTCAGACATCGACGATAATCTAGATTCTTGTTGGTATGTCTTGAATTCAGGAAGCCCCGTTATCCTTTCGGGATGCGCGAATTCTTCAATAGATGTTCCAGAAGGAAGCAACACTTTGACAGTTTACGCAAATGATACTTTAGGAGAAGAAATCAGCGATTCTGCTACTTTTAACGTTGCTGTTGGCGCACCGTCAATAAGTTTGATATCTCCAATAAATGAATCTTTTAACTCTTATGATATAACCTTCACATACACTCCAACAGACGTAGATTTAGAATCTTGTAGCTTATTAGGAAATTTTGGTGGGGATTGGGAAGTTAATCAGACAGATGGCTCTCCAACAAGCGGGGTTGAAAATATTTTTAGTTTAACATTAGGGGAGGGGGATTATATTTGGAATATACAATGTAACGATTCTATCGGAAATGTAGCTACAAATGGAAACAAAAGCTTTTCTATCGATACCACAAACCCCTCTTTAACCTTAATAGAACCAACTGGAACTAAAACAAGCAGAACAATTAGTGCCGAGTGGAGTGTTTCAGATGTTTCTCCAGTGACCTGCAAGTATAATGTCCTTCGGGGAGAGACTATAGAGGTGGCAAACACTTCTGTAGATTGTTCGGCCGATTCCACAACTTTTGATGTAACTGTAGATGCAGATTTTGTATTCCATTTTTATGTAAATGACTCTGCAGGGAATTCAAATTCTGGAAATTCTAGTTTTATAGTTGATACCTCCACATCACCTCCTGTAATAATCGATAGCGGAAGCAGCAGTAGTGGAGGTGGCGGAGGAGGTTCTTCAATATATCTGCCAGTAGAAATTACTGGGATCTCGGATATAATAGCAGATCCAGGAAATTCAAAAAAGATGTCAATTCAGGTTAAAAATTCTGGAAGGGGTTTCTTAAATGATTGTGTTCTTAAAAGCCAAGGAGATACTTCGAGTTGGATTTCTTCAAACACTGCTGTCATGGGTCTAAGTCCTGGAGAAGAGCAAGAGATTGTATTCATTTTGAATATCCCCGAGGTATTAGAAGAGGGTTCTTATGAAATAAATCTAACCTTTGATTGTAATGAATACGACGGACATGTCAATTTCACTGTGGAAATAATTAAAGAAAAATTAGCCCTAGGGTTAATAGATATAAAACAAGCAGACAGAGAAAATCTCCAAATTTCTTATTCTTTAAAAGAGTTAACTGGCAAAGATCAAGAAGTAAACGTTGAGATTGTTTTGGTAGATAGTGATAATGAGAGAGTAGCAGAATTTTTAGAGGTAAGAACTATCACAGCCAATTCTGAGCAGGAGTTTGAAATTGTTTTAGCCACTCCTTTGCAACTAAAAGGAAATTTCAATCTTTTGATAAACGCCGTATCGGAGACCTCTTCAGCATTTGTCCAGGAAGAAGTTATTCTGGGATCTTTATCAAGAATTGGGGGCTTTGCTATTTTTGATCTGGATGAAGGGTCTTTCTTCGGAGTAATCATTGTAGGGATGTTTATTTTGTTCGGTGTTTTCATGATTGTAAGAATTTTTAGGTTAAGAAAGAAAGCAAGAACAAATAAATGTAAGTAATCATCTAAAAATAATTATGGGACGACTAATTTTTATTATATCTAGCAATAGAAATAGTTTGGTCATTTTCTAGTGTTAGGGTGGCTCCACCCGAGGAATTAATGGCTTGTATTATAGAATTTATTGCATCTCTTCCACCTTCAAGATATTTCTCTTCTTTTATTGTTTGGTGATATCCAAAAGCAAAAACACCTACAATTATGATTATTACAACAAAGAGGATAAATGCAATTTTCCATTTGTTAGTTTTTTGGTTTTCCATTTTCATGCACTGTCACAATCGTCCAATTTATCACTACAATCTTCATATTTACTTTCCCATTCGTCTATCCCATCCTGCATACTATCCTTTTCTTCCTGGCAATCGTTTTCCATGTTCGTCTCCAACAATAATTTTTCTTCCCGACATTCTCTAGACAATTCATCGTTAAGGTGTTTTTCCTCTTCATTCAGGTTAATAGTTTTCCCTTTAATTCCAATCCCAAACCTATCGGGATCAGATTCATTAACCTCATAAGTGAAAAATCCCGTCAGTTTAGAAGAAACACCCTTTTCTGAAATCACAAGGCCGCTTAAACTAGAATTACCTTCAGAATTATCTAAGAAAAGATAAATCCCCCCAGCAACGATAATCAAAGCAAAAAAACCAATTAGACTTATAACTACTTTCTTCCCATGTGGGTGTTCCCTAACTTTTGAAGTCGCATTTGAAAACATTTCAGATACCTCTTGAAAGGTTGGAACAGAAGTTCTCTCATCCACCTCAAAGTTCACATCTTTTTCAGCCATGAAAATAAATAGATTTCAGGGTTTAAAAATATTATTGTCTTCTAGGATATCCTAAATGATTAATATCTTCTCTTTTCTCTTCTAGAACCTTGGGAATTATTTCTTCCACCAGAGCTATTTCTTCGAGGACCGTCGTTTCCTCCACCATAACTTTTCTTTCCATCAAATGAACGCCCGCCCGAAGATTTATTGTCTCCCGAACCATAACTTTTCTTTCCGTCAAAACTTCCCCCACTTCTTGGGCCACGATTTCCCCCTTGGTATCTTCCGCTAGAACTTCCACCACCACGAGAAAAACTTCCTCGAGATCTATTAGGCGAATCAATAATTATATTCACTCTCTCAACGTAAGGCGCTTTAACTTCTTGAATTTTTAATTTTTTATCTTGGAGTATCTCATTAAAATTATCATAATCTCTGCTACATAAAACACTAATAGCAATCCCGTCTTTTCCCGCTCTCGCCGTTCTTCCAATTCTATGAATATAATCTGAACTTGATTTTGGGAGATCATAATTGTAAACATGGCTTACTCCAGAAATATCCAAACCACGAGCAGCAACGTCCGTGCAAACTAAAACAGTTACCCCTTTGTCGCTGTTGAACTCCTCCATAACCTTCTTTCTTTTATTCTGAAGCATCCCCCCATGAATTGCCTTTGCTTTGACTCCAAGATTGTTCAAATTGTTTGCAACGAAATCAACATTTCTTCGAGTTGCACAAAAAACCATAACTAAGCCGGCCTTTTCCTTTTTCAAAAGATGAACAAACAAAGAAAATTTCAAACCGTCTGGAACATCATAATAAACTTGTTTCAATTTCGTTGGATCCACATGCGATTCTACAGAAACCTCTTCTGCATTTTTTGTATATTTTTGAGATAGGTGATCCATTTCAGGGGATATTGTAGCTGAAAAAAGCATGGTCTGTCTTTCCTCAGGACATTCCTTTAAAATCCTTTCAACATCAAACTGAAAACCCATATCAAACATTCTGTCAACTTCATCCAAAACAAGAAATTTAACATCTCTCAGATTCAATGTTCTCCGATTCAAATGGTCTTGTATTCTCCCCGGAGTTCCAACGACAACATCTGTGTCTCTCAAATTTCTGATTTGTCTTTCAATATCAACACCGCCGTAGATTGACAAAACTTTTAGGCCCTTATGTTTTGAAAAATCTTTTATTGCATTTGCGACTTGCTCCGCAAGTTCTCTTGTCGGTGTCATAATCAATGTCTGAACTCTCCCGTCTTTTTTTAAATTTTCAATGATGCTCGAAGCGAACGCAAGAGTTTTCCCACTTCCTGTAGCTGAGCCTCCAATAACGTCTTTTCCAGCTAATACTAGGGGGATTGTTTTATCCTGTATTTCCGACGGGATTGTAATTTTAGCTTTTTCAAGCATTGTTACAAACTCGCCACTTAGTCCGAGTTCTCTAAATGTTTTCATTTTCAGTTATATTTTTCTGTCAAGAATTCATCTTGAACACAAGCCCTCATGACTTTGCGTCCAAGGACTTTACCAATATATAATATTATTAGACAAAATTCAGGCTTTATAAAACCGATGGTCTCAATCAAACCAACCTAACTTTTGATTCCGAGGTAATTTTTTTATCGCGTATTCGCATTTGCATGCATCAGATTTGTCCTTGCATTCTTTTGTGCGAAGTAATTCTTTGAAACCTTTTTTATAGACATATTTACTGCCTTTTCCCTCGGCGTGCGCATTCATCCGCGCATCAACATCATTTGTCACACCAGTATAAAAAGAACCATCTTGACATTCAAGGATATAAATAAACCATTGTTTTTCCATTTTAATACAACCTAAATGAAATTGCAGTTTATTAATCCTTTTCCAAAAAACTATTTTTCAATCAATTTTTAAACTACAATGTTTTGATTAATTTATGCCAACAAAACATCAAATACGAGCAGTAAAAAGACTCAAAAATTTTAAGAAGCAAAAAGAAAAATACCCCGACCTATTAAGGGAGGTTATAAGAATTTCAGATATAGTCTTAGAAGTTCTAGACGCCCGTTTTATAGATGAAACAAGAAATCTCGATATTGAAAAAGAAATAAAGAATAAAAATAAAAAGATATTTTACATTTTGAATAAAACAGATTTACTTAGCAAAGAATTAAAGAAGAAGAAACTTGAAGAACTTGAATTAAAAAAACTACTTCCCTATTTTTTTGTTTCATGTAAGGGTCGTTTGGGAATTTCAAAACTCCGAGGAAGAATAAAATCTGAAATTAAAAAAACAGATATTCCTGGAGAAAGAGCCCAGATAGGAATTATAGGCTATCCAAACACCGGGAAATCTTCTTTGATAAATGTCTTAACCGGAAGAGGTTCAGCAGGGACCGGGGCCCAAGCAGGTTTCACAAAAGGAATACAAAAGTTGAAATTGACTTCGGATATACTAATTTTAGATACTCCCGGGGTAATACCTGAAAAAGAGTATTCTTCTTCAGAAGGAAAAGCAATTCAAGAACAAGCAAAGGTCGGGGCAAGGACCATTGATACCATTAGAGACCCTGAGCTAGTACTTTATGGGCTGATGAAGGATTATTCAAGAAAGATAGAAAAATTCTATGAAATAGATTCAAAAGGAAATCCCGAAGTTTTTATTGAAAAACTTGGAAAGGCCAAGGGATTTTTGAAAAAAGGGGGGGTTGTCGAGGAGAACAGAGTTTGCAATTTAGTTATCCGCGATTGGCAAAGAGGAAAAATAAAATTGTAGTTTAATTTTCAAGAAACATTAATTTTAAAACTCCCCACCACATAATAAAGACATGATAAAAGAGGGAGTTTTGAAAAAGATATTAAATTTATCAACAATAGTCTTTGTTCTATTAGTTTTATCTGTTTCTTCTTATTTCATCATTGAATCAAATACCAGAATAAACTCTGTAAAATTCTTAGCAAATTCTATCTCGAATAGCGACGATATATCTGTGACGATCTCTGCAATTCACGACGGCCTCGGAAAAGTCTTCAATTTATTCCTCTTGCATCTTCTATCTTCCCTATTAGTAATCATCTTTCTAATAATTTTATGCTGGACTTGTTTTCAATATTATCTGATTTCAAAAAAAGAAGCGCTTGTAGATAATCTAACTCAAACTTATAATAAAAAGGCGATAATCTTTGGATTAAAAAAGGAGATAAAAAGAGCAACTAGGTATAAACACTCTTTGTCAATAGCTTTTCTAGATATTGATCATTTTAAAAAATACAACGATGGAAACGGGCATGTCGCAGGAGAAAAAGCTCTGAAAAAGTTTTCACAGATATTAAAAAATCAAGTTAGGGAAATTGATTACGTCGGAAGGTATGGCGGAGAAGAATTTTTAATTATTTTTCCAGAGACAAGTTTGAAGGACGCAAGAAAAGTTTGCGAAAGAATAAGAAAAGAAGTTGAGAAAACATATTTTCCCGGAGAACACAAACTTCCAGATAAAAAATTGACAACAAGTGTCGGGTTGGTTCAGATTAAGAATTATACAAAGGCAAATTCATTTATTCACGGAGCAGATATTAATTTATATAAAGCAAAAACTTCTGGAAGAAATAAAGTTGTTTAATAAGCATTATCTTAGACCGACTTCTTTTAAAGCATCTGCCCTTAGTTTTTTCCCTTCTAGCTCGTATGCTCTCGAATAATCTCCCCTTTGACCAGAATTCCCTATCCTCATTGTTAGAGGATACTCTCTTCTAGCCGCTTCATCATTGCTGGGAATCGCGCATTTTCCTGCAAACTTTCTTCCATCTAGTTTTTTCATTTTTCTTTTTTTATAACTTTCTTTCCGCCCATATATGGTTGAAGAACTTTAGGAATTTTAATGCTTCCGTCTTTTTGTTGGTTATTTTCAATCAACGCAACCATTGTACGAGAAGTAGCCAATGCGGTGTTGTTTAAAGTGTGTAGAACATATCTCTCGCCATTTCTACCCACCCCCTTTATATTCAAATCTCTTGCTTGATAATCTGTGCAATTACTTAAAGAACCAAGTTCCCCATAATCTTTTGCTGTTGGCCTCCAAACTTCATTGTCCTCGCTCTTGGCCTTCCAATCACTTAAGTCTCCAGTGCAACATTCAATCCATCTATAAGGAAGTCCTAATTTTTTCAAGATTTCGTCAGAATTTTTTTTCAATTCCGCATAATATTTCCAAGATTCTCCAGGCTTACAAAAGATAAACTGCTCAACTTTATTAAATTGGTGGGTTCTCCACAAACCCTTTTCATTAATTCCATGACTACCAATTTCTTTTCTAAAAGACATCGAATAACCAAATAGTTTAAGAGGCAAATCTTTTTCAGAGATAGTTTTTCCGGAGAGCATTCCCAATATTGCATGTTCGGCCGTTGGAATTAAATACAAATCTTCCCCTTCAATTTTGTAGAGAGCAAGTTCAAACGCGGCCAAGTCTCCTGCAGCTGCAGCAACCTCTTTACTCATCATTAATGGGGGTTCAATATAGTCATAACCCTTTTCTTGCATAAAATCCACTGCAAAATTAATTAAGGCCCGATTCAACAAAGCAAGATCTTTCTTAAGGTAATAAAATCCTTTTCCAGCAACTCTCGCAGAAGCTTCAAAGTCAGCCACATCTAGATTCTCTATAAGTTCAACAGAATTTTTCGGCTCGAAATCAAACTTTGTAGTTTCACCAACAACATTTATAACAGGGTTTTCAGAGTCATCTTTTCCCACCGGGACTTTCTCCTCCATCAAATTAGGAATTTTATATAGCTCTTTATTCAATTTCTGTAGTTCTTTTTCTTCCCCTTCTTCCAGTTTTTGCAAGTTTCCAGGAATTTCTTTGGCTTTCTTAATTAATTCCTTAGCTTTTTTCTCATCTTTAGCTTTTTTCGCTTTGTTGATTTCTTCAGAAATTTTATTTTTCCCCGACCTTAAATCATCTGCTTTTTGTTTCACAACCCGCCACTTTTTATCAAGCTTTAAAACATTCTCAATTATTTTTACATCTCTACCCTTTTTCTCGTTATTCGTTTTATAAACGTCTGGTCTTTCCCTTAAATCTTTTATATCTATCATAAAAAGATATATGAAAAAGGTTATTTAAATCTTATCAACAACTTTAAAAATCCCTTACTCTTTAATAAAAACATGACAGAGGTGATTCAGTCAATGGTGAACTCGACATCTGATCTTTATGCAGATTTAGCGGGTGCCCTTCCAACACCCTTCTCTTCAGTCTTGCCCCTTCTGGTTTTAGTTTTAGGAATTTTCGTTTATTCTCTTTTTGTATGGCATTTCTATCGGTTCGTTGCAAAAAAAGATTTAATTGAATTAAATCTAAGAAGTTACGGAGCAAATATAAAAAACGATTTTCTTTCAAAAATTATAATCGGTTTCTTTTATATTGTTGAGAATATTTTATTATCCTTAGTGATGATCTTTGTAGGTTATGCCGCATTTACTTTTCTGCTTATAATTCTCAACGAGTCATTAACTGTTAGCAATGTAATTTTGGTTTCAGCGATGATTGTATCGGTTATCCGAATGTCCGCATATTATAAAGAAGGTTTAGCTAAAGATCTAAGTAAGATGCTCCCTTTTACGCTTTTAGCAGTTTCAATCCTCAATCCAAAATTCTTCGATATACAAAGGATTTTCGATTCGCTCGGCCAAGTTCCAAGTTACATAAACATCATCCTTCTTTATTTCTTATTCATAGTAGTTTTAGAAATAGTTTTGAGAATATCCGAATTAATATTTTCTTTCTTCAGTCTTGAGGAAATAGAACAAAGAGAAGAAGAAGTTAAGGAAGAGTGATCAATTCCTCTCAACTCTCGGATGTTCTTGGCCCTTCTTTAATCTTTCAATTAACATCTTGATATGTTTCTGTTTTTCCTCGTCGTAATCATTCTTCTTTGTCTTGTCTTGCGCAATCATTTTCGCAACATATTCTCCTCCAAGGAAGTGGGGAGTCAAGACATAACTCGCGCCTTTTCTATACAATTCAAGGGCCTCTTCAATTTGGTGCGCCATCACAATTATTATCGCATTCGGATTCACTATTCTTATAGTCTCAATCAAAAGCATATTTGTTTCTTGATCAGGGATAGTAGAAACCGCCAATTCAAGTTTATCCAAGGGCAGTTCATCAAGTAAGTCCGTATCGTAGCTGTCCCCATATAAACAAGGCACTCTTAATTTGGTCAAATTCTCAATCACATCCGGGTTAAAATCTACAACAAGATATTTTTTATGAATTTTTTTCAAGGATCTCAAAATACTAAAGCCGATTCGGTTATAACCGAAAAGAATAGCGTCGTATTTCTTTGTTATTTGTTTTCTTTCTCTAACTCCTCTTTTCTCAAAAATTGTCAAAAATCCAGCAAACCGGCTATAAAGTTTTTGTGAATACATTATCATATAAGTTGAAAGGGTGATTGTTATTATTCCTGTAAGAGTCAAAGTCATAACTAAATCGGAAGTTATGTGGCCCATGCTAACACCAAGAGCCAAAACAATAAGAGAAAATTCTGAAATCTGTGCAAGCGTTGTTCCAACTAAAAAATTATTTCTTTTTGTATAGCCCGCAATTCCCATAAATATCATCAGCACCAAAGGTTTGAGAATTAAAACAATCGCGGATAAGATAACGGCATTCACAATAACCCTTCCTATTCCGCTGATTTGAACATTCAGACCAAGGATTATAAAAAAGATAATCAAAAAGAAATCCCTTAATGGCCGTATCTTAGAACTTATTTCTGTAGCATAAGGACTTACTGAAAGTAAAACACCCGCGAGTAAAGCCCCGATTTCAATTGAAAAACCAAAGAAACTGAAAAGAGCAGCGACCACAAAACACCACGAAATAGCAAATAAGAATAATAACTCTTGACTTTTTGCAACGCCTTTTGTCATTCTCGGCAAAACAAGATACCCAAACAAACCTAAAACAATTATTAAGCCGGCCCCCGAAATTAAACTCCTCAATGCCATTGCACCAAGATTTCCTCCTGATGAAACTGAAGAAATAACCATCAGACAAGCAACAGCAACGATATCTTGAATGATTAAAATTCCAATTGCCATCTTTCCGAAGAGAGAATCCAGTTGTCCCTTGTCTGAGAGAAGTTTCATTGTAATAATCGTACTTGAAAACATCAGTGCAATACCTACGTAAACACTAGCAATAGTTCCAAATCCAAGTAAGCTCCATGAAACCAAGAAGCCTGCCGCGAAAGTTAAAGCCATCTGGGCAATCCCAATAAACATTGCAGACAGACCAATTTGTTTAATAATTTTCGGATTCAAATGTAAACCGACGATAAATAACAACAAGGCAATTCCCAAATCAGAGAATATGCTGATAATCTCTTTAGAAGGTCCGAGTTTCAAAATGAATGGGCTAATAATAATCCCCGCGATGATGTAACCGATAATAAGCGGCTGTTTGAAAGCCCGAATAATCGCCGAGACTACAAACGCAACAATAAGTATCAATGCAAGTTGTATAAATATCTGTTCCATGTCAGCCTCTTTTGATATTCAGAAAAAGCAGAAAGGGTATAAAAAGCTTTTTAAACCAACCAAATTATGTTTTTATACAATGCCTAAAGTAAGAATAAAACTAAATAGCCCGAACATAGAAATGCTCAATGATATTTGCAATTCTATCAAAGATATAGCTAAGAAATCTGGCATAAACATTTCTGGACCCGTACCACTTAAGACAAAAAAGTTAAAAATTACAACTAGAAAATCTCCTTGCGGAGACGGAACAGCAACATTCGATAACTACGAAATGCGTATTCATAAAAGACTTATCGACATTCCTGCAAACGAAAAAATACTTCACCACATAATGAAGATGCAGGTTCCGAAATCAGTGAACATCAAAATAGAGATGAAAGAGTAGATGGAAAAAGAAGAAATAGAATTAGCAGAACAACATGTTAGCCTTGCTGAAGATATTGTGAACGCGCAAGCAAAAGATGCCGATGAAGGAGAGGTTGAAAAATTGAAAGACGCTGAGCTTTCATTAGAAAAAGCAGAAGCAAATCTAGAAGAAGTTTCTGAAGATAAAAAATAAGGTGGTTTATCGCAACAATTCTTAAAAAGGGCCCTTGATTTTAATCAAAATGGAAGAAGGTAGCAGGGTACAAGAGAGAGCATATCTGGCAGAAGATGAACACGAGTTACTTTACCACTTATTAGGAGACCCTTCTTTTGGAATCAATCCACTAAGAGTTTCAAAAATCGTAAAAGGTTTCTTGGGTATTGGGACTAGGAAAATACATTTAGATGCATTAGGGATATATCGATGGAATCTTTCAACGAGTGGTGTTGGATATGAAACTTTTTCGGAATTCCATCTTTGGGAAGGTATCAGAAGATTAGTCGCGGCTTGATAAGTTAAATTTATAACCCTTCCAAGAATTCTTAATTTATGATACCAGAAAAAGTAAAATCAATTTTAAAATCTCATAAATCAGAGATTTCTGAAGACCATCAGAATTGGAAAGCAATTCTGAGGAAACAACATTATGAATTAGTCGGCACCCCCGGAAATGAACATTCCGCCGTTCAAATCTGCAGATGGACAAAAAAGTCATTGAGAGGAGAAGGTGTTTGTTACAAACAAAAGTTCTACGGAATAAAATCTCACAAATGTTGTCAAATGACTCCTGCCGTTTCGTGGTGTGATAACAAATGTTTACATTGCTGGAGAGCAATTGAACACACTTTAGGAAACAAACTAGATGAAAAAAAAGTTGATAATCCAAAAAAAATAATCGAAGAATCGATTAAGGCTCAAAGAAAACTTCTTCAAGGTTTCAAAAAAGATCCAAAATCAGAAAAGAAGCAATTAAGTAAAGCAGATCAAAAATTATGGAAAGAAGCCCAGAACCCGGATCAATTCGCGATTTCACTTTCGGGCGAACCAACAATCTATCCAAAAATAGGGGAATTAATCAAAGAGTTAAGAGATCAAAATAAAACTTCTTTCTTAGTTTCAAATGGTTTGCATCCAGAAGTTTTGAAAAATATAGAAAAAAAAGATCAACTCCCAACACAACTTTATATTTCGGTGAATTCTTCGAACGAAAAGGCTTATGTGAAATTTCACAGAAGTTGTCAAAAGAATGCTTGGCAAAAGTTAAATCAATCTTTAAACCTTTTTCCGAAGTTAAACAAAAAAACAAGAACCATTTTCAGAATTAATTTAATCAAAGATTTAAACATGTCTGGGGAAAATATCAGGGAGTTTTCTCATTTAATTAAGAATTCAAAACCAAAATTTATTGAATTAAAAGGCTTCATGTCTGTCGGTTTTGCAAGGCAAAGATTGGGTTACGATAGAATGCCATATCACGAAGACATTTTGGACTTCGCAAAACAATTAGAAAGAGAATTAAAAAAGTTAGACTTGAAATATAAAATTCTCGATGAACATTATTTCTCAAGAGCAGTTGTTCTTGGAGAAAACAAAAAGGATTTGAAGATTAGGAAAGTTTAAAAGGGAGAGGGCATTTTATTAAACATGACAGTGAAATTTATCGGTGGAAGAACCTTTTTTTTAATTAAGGCCTGGAGCATGTTGATAGTAGGAGTATTATTAATATCGGGCGGATTAATTTCTGCAATTATTTATGGGAAATTAATGCTCTTTTTGAGTGTGCTAGGAATTATTGCGCTTTTGAACTCTTGGTATTGGTTTAGAAGACACAAAAGCCTTAGCGGCAAAGATATTTCTATTTGATAAAAAAGATCTGAAGATAAAAAAGAGTGAGGTTTAAGCAGCTCTCCCTTGGTATTTTTGCCTTGCCGTTCTTGCATCAAGATCATTAACAAAACTGGGCAAGCCCCACCGGTATCCATTTGCCGCACATGAATCTACCAGGCTCCAAAATTCAATTGCCCCAAGATTTCTTTTTCTTTCAAGAGCATTACTAGGTATTACATTCAACCTTTCTGTTAACCCCTTAAAATCATAAATCTTTCCAGTTGGAAAGATAATCCTGTCAGGGACATTAAAACCTTCTGACCAGCTTTGGAGAAACCCATACCCTCTCGCTTCTAGTTCATCTATTCTAGGAAGAATTTCTTCTGCACTTTTATCTTCCATCCCAGTAGAAATGTTCTCTGAATGTTTCTCTAGTGAATGAAAATATTTGGCCTTAATCTCCCATGGGGTTTCATTTAGTCTGCCTATTCCAAAAAGATTATCGTAAAAATAAAATGTTAATTGTTTTTTCATCTTTCTATTAATTCTAAATATTTCTCCCGTATAAGACTTGCATAGGTAATAGCGTTTGCCAATTCTCCATTTGGAGTTCTATCCCCTTCATAATCACAATTAGCCAAACTTTCTTCTATTTGAAATCCTGCTTCAGTTGTATCCAACACCAACACATTACCCGAAGGCATGAGAATGGGAATCTCTTGTGCATTTCCTTTCTTCAAAATAACTCCCAGTCCAAAAGTGTCTTCTCCGAGATGTATAAGCTTCTTAAATGGTTTTTCAAATTGGTCTGCGACAGTTTTAGCCAATCCTCTTTCTTCATCAGTTGCTTTTCTTATAGTGCTTGTCATCTTCAAACCTCACAAATCTATCACGCCCTCTTTAGTCAAGGCCGCAAACCGGATTCCAACGGGCAGATTAATCAAAGCAGAAATCAAAGCCATATGCTCTTTGCCGTCACCACTTGCTATAGATAAGGCGACTTCAGTACCTGAAAATTTCCCCGCAAGTTTCTTCAAAAGATCTTCCTTCAGGTCTTTAAGTTTTTGATTAAGATCAACATTAATAAATTCAAAGGGTTTATCAGAAGTAAACTGTCCAGCAAAATCGCTCCCAATTAAAAAAACTTTGTCCCACTCCCCATGCGTCAAAAGTCCAGACACCTGCGCCCATGTTCCTTTACCAGAAGATAATAAAGCTACTAGTTCCATTTTATAATCCTTTCCTCCTTAGAGCTTCCTCAACAATCTGTTGCTCTTCAGGATCTTCTATTGAATCAACTTCTTCAGCTTCCCGATAACCATCAAATAAAAACCACCCCGTGCTAATAAAACCATTCCCAGTTAATTTCAACCTAAGTTTACCGGAATGTTCTGGTTCAAGGGTTCTGCTATATACAACATGTTTCCTCCCATCTTTCCCATCATAAAGTCCTTCAAAATGTCCGTCAAGCATACTAGAACGATCACAAAATCTCGCTACATCGCCCGCTTGCAAATTATCAAGCGTCTCTCCCTTTTTCCATTCTCTTACTTGCTTTTCTACTGTTGTTTGCATATTAGATTTAGTTTCCAACCCTTTAAAAGAATTTATATTCTAAAGAACAACTATTTCCTAAACAAAATATCATTTATTTCGTCTTCGGTAAGATTTTCAGGATTCTTTTTCAATTTCTCAACACCGACAATCCTTTTCTCCAATTCTTCGTCAACTTTTTCTTTAAGCATCTTTTCTTCCTCTACCTCTGGGACTTCTTCATTTCCTATTCCAAACCTTTTTCTAAAACCAGAGATCAAAGGACTTTTTCCAGTACTCTCAGAAACTTCTTCTGGCTCTTGGAGGCTAAACTCTTCATGAACATCTTTTTTATCATGAAATTTTCTCAAATCAGCAATAGTAACTCTGCTGTTATCTTGTATTTGCTCTTGACGCTTTCCCATCGATTCCCATTTTTGTTGGGAAGGTTCTTCACCGGGGACTTTTATTATTTTTATCTCAAGATATTCCTCTAATTTATTTAATAGTTTAGAACTATCGTCCGGCAGCTTTCCTTGCTCAACAAGTTTTATAGTCTCCTCAGATTCTCCTATCTCTTTTCCAAGTTGTTCATGTGTAAGTTTCCTGTTTCTTCTGGCCTTCATAACATCCCAATGGAAATTCCTAATAACTTCTTTCCCAAACTTCGGAGATCGAGAATAATCTTTTCCAATTTTATTCTCAACAAGGTCCCTCATACTCAAGTGGTCCTTCTTAACTGGAAGGGGGGCACCTTTAAAATCAGAAATCCTCTGCTTCATAGATGGTTTTTTGTCGGCTTCTTCGATTTGCTCTTCAGTAGCTTTTTTAATAAGCGGAAGATTTTCATTATCTAAACAACGAGGGCAGATTTTTTGAATACCCTCAGAAGTTATAGCATCATATAAATTAGCGACTTCACTCGAAACCCCGCATTTGTTGCAATATTCCATGAAAAACTAACTCAACCAGTCTTTTTTAAGATTATTGTGATGCAGAATATAGGATTAATATGGGCGGCTTTCACTTTTCTGTCCTATTTAAGACCAACATGAGAAAGATTCCTGCAAGCGAAATAAAAATTCCCAATACTTCTGAAAGAGTGTTAGATTGATATATCAAAAGAACCTCTACATCTCTTGGAGGATTTAAGACCATAAACCCCTCAGACGTTTTATCGATCTTCAATCTTTTGCCACTTTCGGAATCTTTTGCCTTCCAAGAATTGTGGAAAGATTCTTTGAATAGCAAACTTTCTTCTCCAGAAAAAGGATAGTTAACTGAGATTTCATCTGGGTGCGATCTTTCAACATTAAACTTGTCCAGAGTCTCATAAGAACCATTTTCTAAAACAACAGAGATTATTGGTTTGGCATATTTGTATTCGTAAATTTTAAAAGGATAATCTGAAAAATTTTCTTCGATAATCAAATCAAAAGAGCCCTTTTGGTTAAATTTATTGTCAAACTTCAAGTCTTGCCCCCCAACCTCGAGATATTTTATTGCATACGAATCCAGGAAGTAAAGTGTTTTATTTATATCGTGGGAACCCCAGACAGTTTCTTTAAAGGCGTTCATTTTTTGTGGATAAAGTATTCCTTGGTCGAAATATCCCCACGTTTGGCTTTGCCAGGGAAATTTGTAGTTCAAAGTTTCAGAAAAAATGTACCTTGAGGTTCCAAAACGATAGTTTGAAAAGTTATTTCCAAGAGGAAATTCTTCCGAACCGTAAACCCCTTCAACCATGCCCCACCGGTCTTCAAGCGAGTTATAACTATATTTCTCGTAATTTTCATTTATGGTTTTATAGTTAATGAATAACGCAATTAGGAGGATGAAGACCAACAAGAAGATTACCTTCTTATTATTTCCAAACTTTTTGCCAAAGACAGTCCCAGAGAAAACGCACGCCAATATTGAAAACGGCACAATAAACCTTATGGCTCCAACGCCTGTAGGATAAAATTTTCCAAGAATCCCTTCCAACAAAAGGAACAATAAAATTGAACTGGTTAAAAGGAAGATCACCTTCTCATCTTTTTCTTTAATAAATTTTTTCAAGAATAGTAGGGAGGCGATAAATAATCCAAATAAAATTCCAATTTCCCCTGCGGCTTTGCCCCAGATTATATAATTGCCGAATCCAAGAAGATGTTTAAATGCAGGAATATAGCCAATACCGTCCCCAATAAAACTTCCAGATTTAGAAAGAAAAGGCAAGAACCAAAAAGAAGCTATTAGAAGGGGGATGGCTAAAAAAATAAAACCCTCTATTACTAATTTTTTAAGAATTTTCTCCTTTCTATTAAAATAACAATGAAAAAGGATTCTCAACCCAACAAGTAAGAATAAAACTAAGGCGATAAATATGTGTGTTAGATATGCAAGAACAAAAAACAGGCAATAGAAAAAGAAATTGCGCTTTTTGTTTTCTAAAGATTTTTCAAGAAAGAGTAAAGTAAACGGGATTGTGAATATTGCAAAAACATACGGGTGATTTCCAACAGATACATAATAGTAAGATGTGCATAAAACAGACAAGAAGAATAAACCGAAGATAAGCGAGAAGGTTTTATTTTTAGTATAATGTTTTATCAAGAAGAAGATTCCAATAGCCGCGAGAACAATACTCAGAAAGCTCAAGAAATTTGCACCGAATATAATGTTCTCAAAAAAATATCCCGCATAATAATATAGTGGAGAATAATACTCTAAAAAAGGCGCTCCATTATACCAAGCCATATCCCATTGTGTGCTAAGGCCGAATTCTTTTAAATAAGAAATTTTGCTCACATGACCCAAGGCATCCAACCCGAGGGGTTTGTTTGAGAATAATGGTTTGGAATATAGGACTAAGGAGATCACAACTATCAAAAGGATTCCGAGGAGTGTAAAAATTAATTTTTTATGATCTTTTTTGAAAATGTCCATTTCTTATTACCAACAAAATTTATTATGAGTGCAATTGCGATTGCTAAAGCTTGGGAGACAATATAGTGTATTCCCAAAAATTCTGTGAAGAGATATAGGAAGAGGAGATTAATTACAAGCGCAGATATACTAACAATTCCGAATTGCAGATATTTTTCCCCAACGTTTATTTGAAGACTCTCTTTAAATGTCCAGACTTTATTTAAGATAAAATTAAAGCTCATGGCTATGAAGAAAGAGATTGTCGCAGATAAAAGATAGTACATCCCGGCATTTTCAGTCAACAGGTAGAGGGCCACCAGGTTAATTATAGTCCCAATTCCACCGACTACCGCAAATTTAAAAAATTCTTTTATAACCGATTCTTTGTAAGATAAATATCCCACAAGGTTCTGCAGATAATAAAAAATTTCCTTTAGATTTGCTTTGCTCTTACCTTTCGTACGGTTGACGAAAGTTATAGGAACTTCTTCCACTGTTTTGTAATCTGCTTTGATAAGAACTTCAAGAAGAATCTTAAAACCTTTAGGGTTTATCTTTTTATTTTTTATACATTCACTTTTTATCATAAAAAACCCCGACATGGGATCTTTTACTTTTGTGTACACTCTAGCTGCAAGAGTTGCTAACTTTGACATGAGCTTTCTTTTTATATCCCAGCCAATGATTTTTCCATGGGGAATATAACGGCTTCCTATAGCAAAGTCTGCCCCCCCTTTTTTTATTTTCCAAAAGAGCTCTTTTATTTTTTCTGAAGGGTGGCTCAAATCAGCATCCATTACTCCAAGAATTTCCCCTTTGGCTTCTTTCCAACCGGTTAAGACTGCGGAGGACAAGCCCAATTTTCCTTTTCTATGGACAACCAGGATGTTACTTTGTTCTTTTTTTAGAGAATCCAATATTTTTCCTGTTCCATCTGGGGAATGGTCATCAACAAAGATTAGCTCTCCTCGGATATCATTCGCTTTTAATTCTTTCTGAATTTTCTGGACAAGAATTTGAACGTTCTCTTTTTCATTATAAGTAGGAATAACAAGACTTAGTTCCGGCTTTCCAGGCATTTTAAGTAAGATATTCCTTTAATTCATCCACTGTTGCAACCCCCCCTTCCACAAGAACGCCATTTATTACAACTGCAGGATATTCTTCAATTTCAAATTGAGAAACAAGATAATCTAATGAAGCGAGTTCTATATCAGCAGCCAAAGGGATTAAAACAATCCGATTTCCAACATCCTGTTTTAGATCTCCAAGAACTTTAGACCAAACTTGTTGCGTTGCTTTTTTTGCAAGATCCTCAGTTTCATACTCATAAAGATAGACCACGATATTATAATCTTCTGAAGGACAATTTTCCTGGATCTTCATTGAATTCATCCATAAAAACGTTCTCAGCAAATCATATTTCTTGTGAACCAATTTCAAATCTTCGCTTAGCAATTCTCTTGCCTCATATTTTCCCAACAATTTTGCTTCTTCATAAATCTTATCTGCGAAGAATAAATTAGAAGAGACTAATTTTTCGCAATCAACCTTTTCAAGATCTGCTAAACTACTAAACGCTAAGCCATCTGTCATAAAAATTTCTGATGAAGCGTAATAACTTTCAAGTTTATCTATTCTGTTTGATTCAAAAGCAAATCCCATTAAGAAACCAAATACGAAAACAACAATCGCTATCAAAAGCGCTTCCCAAAAAACATGTTTTTGACTTTTTAACATTTTACCAAGATTGTTTTCCTTTTAGATAATTGTATAACGAAGCAATCAAAATAGCTGGATAAACCAACAAATATACTAACATATACAACAGTACTTTGATGAAATTCCTCTTTTTAAAATCTTCTTCTTTTGAATAAAAAAGGGCGAGGGTTGTAAAGCTCAGACTTAACACTAGCAAGGCCACACCAAATAAAAGTAGAACATTCGGATTGAGATTAATATCATTAAAAGAGGCAATGGCCGTTTGCGCCTCTATTGAAAGCTTTGTGGCCAAGTATCTAACTATAATTGTTCTAACAACCCTATAAACTAAAATAAAAAGGCCAGTGATTCCAAGAATCCATGAAAAAGTAAAGTAGGGCAGGATAAACTTTCCAAGCATACCACACCTGAAAACACTTTTGAAATATTTTCTTATCGTTTGTAATCCGCCGACATTCCAACGTATTCTCTGCTTGAACCAATCTTTAAATTTTATGGGGACAATAGTATAAATTTTTGCAGGAATTGACATATGGACCTTATAACCTTTTGAGACAAAATGCCAAGTTATTTCAATATCTTCAGTCCAGTTTTTTTCATCAAAACCCTTAATCTCGTCAAAGATTTTTTTCCGGTATATGCTTAAAGGACCATTTGTTACATAAATAGCCTCGACAAAACCCAAAAGTTTTCTTGTGAAAGCAATAACTTTATACTCAACAGCTTGTAAAAAGGCCAATAGAGATTCGTGCTTATTTTTGGCTAAAACTCTTGAGGTTACGGCCCCTGTTTTTGCATCATCAAAATAGCCGATCATATGTGACATTGCATCGGGAGACGGATAAGAATCATCATCTGTAAAACCGATAAGTTCTGTTTTTATGAACTTAGACCCAAAGTTTTTTGCTCCAGCAGCACAACCGGTATTTTTAGAGGTTTGAACAACTTTTAATATTTTGAATTCTTTTTCAAGTTTTTTTAGAATATTAAAAGTATTGTCTGATGAAGAATCATCGACAGCAACAACTTGTTTTAATCCGGAATAATCGGACTTGAAAAGATTCCGGATAGTGCTTTCAATGTGACCCTCACAATTATAACATGGAACGACCATGCCCAAACTGTAAATTTTTTCCGGTTTCCAAGTCTCTCCAAATCTATTTTTATTCTGGAAATAAATCAACATAAACAATATCAAAAAATACAATGCTGTAAAAGAATAAAAAAGATATATTGTAGTAAGAAAATCCATCAGCCTTCCTCGTTGGTTTTAATTTCATCACCTTCAAATTTTTTTTTGGAGGTACTGGAATCTTTGATTTCATCAACTTCTTTTTTTTCTGAATCTTCTCTGACTTCTTCTGTCCCAGTTTCAGCATCTTTTATTATTTCTTCTGGAAGTTTGTTTCCCTCGCCTTTTTCCTGAACGGAGAAATAATCATAAAAATCTTCACTTAAACTTAATTCATATGTATGCCCTGCCCTCTTCTTGAGAATCAAATTAAGATCCGAGAATTTCTTGATATGGTCGTATGCTTTGTTACCTCTGATTTTAATGATCACTGATTGTTTCATTGGTTGTTTGTAGGCAATTATCGCCAAAGTTTCTTGCTCGGCTTTAGTAAATTCTGCGCTCCCCGTTGCCAACTTATTTATTATCTCATCATATTCTTGACTGACGTCCATCTTCCACAAGCCGTTTTTCTCGACAATCTCAATGGCACTGTCTGCCCGCTCGTATTTATTTTTAAGCGTTTCAATAAGCTCTCTAAGAATTATAGGATTTAAATCACTAAGAGAAATCAATTCAGAAATATTCAACCACCTTCCAGATATAAAAAAAACCGCCTCAAGCTTTTTCAAATCCTCTTTCTCTCTCGCCTCGTCAATCTCGTCAATTGTCTTACTACTAACTTTTAGATTTTCTTCCATAACTAGACAAGAAGTACGGGATTTATAAGGGTTTTCAATACTCCGGCACAAATTTAATAAACCCCCCAATTTACCTGTTTTTATAGAAAATGAAACAATCAGTCAGGCTTTACATAACCGGGACAGTCCAAGAGGTTTTTTTCAGAGGTTTCATAAAGGAAAATGCTGAAAAACTCAACGTAAAAGGTTTCACAAGAAATTTAGAAGATGGAAGGATAGAGGTTTTTCTTGAAGGCGATGTAGATGCTGTTAAAAAAATGGTAGAGATATGCGAAAAAGGACCAAAACATTCAATGATAAAAAAGGTTGAAATTAAACCAGAAAGATTCCAAGACATGAAAGATTTCAAGGTTTTACACATATAATAAAATGGCTTCTATAGGTTACGACGGCAGATTTGTTTTACCCGATTGGTTTTCTTTGCAAAGATTGTCTGAAGCAGATATTGAGATGGCCCAGCAAGAAAGTCCCGCGTATGTTTTAAAACAAAGACTCAAATCAGACCTTATTGTTCCGGAGAGAATACTCTCAAAAGGGGTTTTAGTAAAAGTGAGTTTTTTAGAAAGAGGAAGTTTGCCGGCAGATTTTATGGTCTAATTTTCACCCCTTCAAAATTCTCCAACAATTATTTAAACTGATTTTATTTTTGTATTAAATCTAAGAGGTTAAAAAATCATATACACAAATTCCGATGGAGGTGCAAGAGGAAATCCCGGCCCAGGGGCTGTTGGAGTCATTGTCCGAGAAGACAAACAAATTCTAATTAAATTCAGTCAGATGGTCGGACAAAGAGTAACAAATAATGTAGCAGAATATGAAGCATTAATCAAAGCACTTGAGCTCGCAAGCAAGGTAACAAAAAAGGAAGTGACTTGTATTGTAGATTCTGAACTAGTTGTTAAACAGCTTCTTGGAGAATACAAAGTAAAAAATCCAAAACTTTTAGAACTTTTTTTAAAAGTGCAAAAACTCCAAGAAATTTTCGAGAAGATCATCTATAAACATTCTTCAAGATGGAACGAATTTCAACAAAGGGCCGATGAACTTGTCAATGAGGAATTAACAAAATATGGTTATCCAAAAAAAGAATATTACAGGAAAAAAAGATTCAATAAATAATTAATTTTCTTTCACATGTTCTATTAAAATTCTTCTCAAACTTTTTTGAAATCTTTTTCTAATCAGAATGTCAACCGAGAAAAAGAACACAACAAGCAGAGTTGCGATTACGGATATTTCAAAAAAGTTTTCATATATCTCAACTAAAAATTCAATACCATTCCTTATTCCCCAACCGATGAGCATTGCTAAAAGAACAAGCAAACCGTTAACGAGGATGTTGTAAAGGAGAAATTTTTTCAGACCCGAACTTTTTCTCCCAATATAAACAATCAAAGGAGGAGAAATACCTCTAGCCAATTTAGCAAACAGAAAAGTCTTGAAATAATTCCTGCGGATTATGTTCTGGGCGGTGCAATCTACTTTTTCATAGCATTTTTTAAAATAACTAATATTCTTTAATTTCCCAAGAAACTTCATTTTTCCAAGAGAAAACAAAACAAAATCCATAAAGATCATTCCAGCAAGACATATAAAAAAAACAACAACCAGATTGAAAAGACTAGTAGATGCTAACAAAGATACCAAAACCAAGACTTCAAAACCTCCGAGCAATCCCCCGATAATCGCAACACCAAAAATATTCCCAACCAAAAAATGGTATATTGTCGAGAGTAACATCCTTCCTATTACTCTTTAGGATTTATAAAACCTACATTAGATAACAAACAATTTTATAAATCCCTTTTTCTTCCCTATTCCATGTCAAACGAACAACCTTCGGGACGCGAGGCCCAAATAATAAACGAAAGAAAGAGGAAAATTTCTGAACTAAAAAAATCAGGAATAAATCCCTATGCTTACAAGTTTGACAAGAAAAATTCTGTAGCAGATTGTTTAAACAGCAAGTTAAATTCAAAAGTTAAAACTGCGGGTAGAGTTATGATGAAAAGAGATCTGGGAAAAATTGCATTTGCAAAGCTTCAAGATCAATTCGGACAGATTCAAATTGTTTTACAAAAAGACAAAACTCCTGAAGCAATTTTAAAATTATCAAAGAAATATGTCGATGCTGGAGATTTTATTGGGGTTGAAGGGGAAGTTTTCAAAACAAAAACTGGAGAGAAATCAATCCTTGTTAAAAAAATAGAAATTTTAACAAAAGCAGTTTTACCATTGCCAGAAAAATTTCACGGTTTGCAGGACGATGAGGAAAAATTAAGAAAAAGGTACCTTGACATTATAACCGATAAAGAAGTGAAAGAGTTATTTGAAAAAAAGACAATCTTCTGGGAAACAATGAGGAATTTTTTGAAAGAAAAAGGGTTTTTAGAAGTTGAAACACCGGTTCTAGAAAATTCTGCAGGCGGAGCATCAGCGACGCCATTCGCAACACATCACAACGCATTAAATTTAGATGTTTATTTAAGAATATCCATGGGGGAATTATGGCAAAAAAAATTGATGGTTGCAGGATATGACAAAACCTTCGAAATAGGAAGACAATTTAGAAACGAGGGAATGGGCATTGAACATCTCCAAGATTATTCTCAAATGGAATTCTATTGGGGTTATGCGGATTATAAAGATGGGATGAAGTTCGTTGAAGAAATGTATAAAAAAGTTGCACAAGCAGTCTTAGGAAAATTAAAATTTGAAACCCATGGATATAATCTAGATTTAGGGAAAAAATGGGAAATCTATGATTATGAAAAAATAATAAAGAAAAACACCGGGATAGATATTTACAAAGCAGATGCAAAATCAATAAAAGATAAATTAAAGGAACTTAAAGTTGAATATGAAGATAGTGTAGACAAATGGAGGCTAGTTGATGTTCTATGGAAGTATACAAGAAAAAATATCACCGGGCCGGGATTTTTGACTGGCCAACCGGTTGAAGTTTCTCCATTAGCAAAACGCTCAAGAGAAGATCCAAGGAAGGTTGAACAGTTCCAGGTTATAATTGCAGGAACAGAATTAGGAAATGGATATTCTGAATTGAATGATCCAGAAGACCAAGAACAAAGATTTATTGAGCAACAAAAAATGAACGATGCAGGAGATTCAGAAGCCCAAGAGCATGATAAAAGTTTCATTGAAGCTTTGAAATACGGAATGCCCCCTACATGCGGTTTTGGGCTTAGTGAAAGAGTTTTCGGATATCTTGTTGATCGGCCTTTGAGAGAATGTGTCATTTTCCCTTTAATGAAACCCGAAGAAGTTAAAGAAAAAAGAGAGAATAAATCTAAAAAGAAAAATTAAAAATGCCCTTACCAATAAATCGTGAACAAGCAATTGAATTATTAAAAAGCATGCCGCAGCAAGAGAGTGATATGAATCATTATCTTGAGACAGAAGCTATCATGAAAAAACTTGCTGAGAAATTCGGGGAAGATTCGGAGTATTGGGGGGTTTTAGGATTATTGCATGATGTTGATTGGGCCTTGACAAAGGATAACTGGGCTGAGCATACAATAAAAGCAGCCGATATCCTAAAAGAAAAAGGATTTGACGAAGAGTTCATAGAAAATGTTCAATCGCACGGTTATGGATATGATGAAATCCCTTTATTAAAAGAAAAACAAAGAACAACAAAAATCCAACATGCATTAATCGCAGCTGAAACTTTAACCGGAATAATTTATGCATACGCTTTAATGCGGGGAAAGAAAATTTCAGATATGGAAGTCAAAGGATTAAAGAAAAAGTTCAAGGACAAAGCTTTTGCACAAAATTGTAATCGAGAATTGATTCAGGAGATTGAACAAACAGGATTAACTTTAGACGCTTTTTTTGAGTTATCGATTGGGGCAGTTAAAGAAATTAAAGGTGAAATTGGGTTAATTTAATGCCTCTAATAATAAAATCACGAATCAAAGAAGCTGTAAAAGAGTTGGATAAAGAGGACAGCATTGGCAGCGTCGCTGAAGAAGTCGGCTCCGCTTTAGAGCTTAGGGCCCAAGAGATTTTAGAGCAAGCAATAAAAAGAGCAAAAGCAAATAATAGACGAACCTTGTTCGGAAGAGATTTGTAAATAAATAATCAAAGGAGGAAAAAAATGCCACACACAAGAAAGTTCCCCGCACTTGCAACATTGTTATTAGTTTTTGGCGTAGCTTGGCTTGCTTCAGATATTTACGGAATTCAAGTTGATTTGCCTTGGCTACCGGTTATCTTAGTTGTAATCGCAATTGCAATGATTTTTAATCGGTTGAGGGAATAATTATGATAAAATTAAATCTGCGCGATTTCCCTAGGAGGCATTTCTGGAAAACTTCAATCTTGCAAAAGTTGGAGTTCCGGAAATTTTCAATTTCTGAATCGCTCTCACGTGTCCTTTCTTCTAGACCTACTTGGCAGAGTATCAGCGCTTCGAGGAGAGAGCGAGGACATTGGAAAGCGGTAAAACAAAGAGACAAATCGCGGCTTTTCAATATCCGAGTAGAGAGAAATCAGGGGGTTCTCTCGCATGCCTAACAACAAATCCAAAGGTTCAAAGATGGAAAGAGAACTCTTCCAGAAGTTTATAGAAGACGGAAGATATCGTGTAGCAAGAGTTGCAGGAAGTGGAACAATGGAAAACGCAGATTGCGATTTGATCGCCGGGACAAAAGGGAAAAAATTCGCGATAGAAGTTAAGTCCTCAAAAAAACCCGTAAAATATATCTCAAAAGACCAAGTAAATCGTTTTTTAATTTTCTCAGAGATTTTCAAATTAACTCCGGTCATAGCGTTAAGATTCAATAGAGAAGGCTGGTTATTCCTTCACCCCAAAGAAATGAAAAAGACAGAAAAAAATTGGTCGATTACTCTAGAGCAAGCAAGAAAAAAAGGAAAACGATTCGCCCAATTTTTCGGGGAAAAAAAGAAAGGGAAGAAAGAACCAACAGATTATGATCTGTATATGGAAAGTTTGGAGGGGTAAGAATACCGTTATAATCTCTGAATACTCTGTCTTCTATTAAAAGCTTGTTCTAATCTTCCAAAATGTTCACTAATTCCTGCTTTAACCATTGCCTTATATCCCTGTTCTAAGACCGGCATTTGCATATCTTTCCAATATTTAGCAGATGAAGAAACCTCCCTTACAGCATCTATTATTGCTGCAGATTGTTTATGTATAATCGTATCATTTGCCCCTTGTAATAGCTCTTGATAAACTCTATTTGCTTTTGGGATATGCATTGTAAAAAAGATATTTGAGGAATCATGTACTCCAACATTAAAATACTTTTCAAGATTTGATTGCACAACTTCTCTTGCAGTTTCATTATTTTCTAGTCCGGGCATATAAACATGTAATCTAAACCTTAGCAAAGCATCGTATTCCCCTTTTCTTCCTGTTGGAGAAATATCTATTGGCGCTCCATCGATCCCGGAAATTGGACGTGGTTCATCTGTCCTTCCAAAATTTGGATTAACACCTTTTTCTAATTCTAATGCAAGAGCGCCTTCTAAAACTCCCGGCTTGTAATATCCTCGCAAAGTCCCTTGGCCATTTCGCAACATTGTATTAGGCAATAAACTAATCATTAAAGGGGCCACAAATTCTATTCTACTTCTCAAAAGTTCATTAGCATTATACTTTACATTCCTTTCTTCTTGAGATTCTCTTGGCATATCTCTAAAAGATTTATCCTCTTTCTTTAAACTTCCAAGAACAAAATCACTACAAGCAACAGCCATTGTTCTAAACTTTGCCCATTCTCCTGCTGCCCCAAATCCGGCTTCAGCATCTCTTCTAACATCTGTAAAAATAGGTATGGTTTCACTTTCTAATTTAGTGGGGATACTCATTCCGTAATCTTTAATGAAATTTTCTGTTCTGACTCCTCTTGGAAACTCCCCGTATTTAACCCATCCTGCAACTCCATTAGACACCCCTATCTGCATATAATCTGCCGTAGAAAATAATTGCGGAGCACTGTTATGCTGTGCAACTTCGGGTAGTCTTCCCTTACTACCAATGTGAAGTAAACCATTAGCTAAAGATTTATCTAGCCATGAACTTGAAATACCATCCCTAAGAGGTTTATCAAATCTCAGTTCCCATTTAATAGAATCTCTTTTATCAGAACTTTATTCATGGGCTTCTCCTTCAATCTTCATTTCTGTAAATTGAATCTCAGGAGCAGTCTCATAAAAAGATTGTTTTGACAACCACTGAACATTCTGCGCATTTATTCTTTCAACTTGCTCCTTTGCAAAATCCTCATAAATCTGCAACTCCGAAGAACCCCTTTGTTCCTCTAAAAGTTTATTTACAACTTTTAACATGAGATATAAATCATTTCACACTTTAAAAGAATTTATATCCTTGAGGATATATCTCACTTCACCACAATAAAACTTAAAATCCCCCCTACCTTAATCTGTTTATGTTAAAAAGAGTGGTGTTGGTCTTAACTTTTTTACTTTTAGTTAATTTCATCTCTGCTTCTTGTTCAAACGACCAAGTAGATATTAACACTGCTTCTTTAAATGAACTAGATAAATTAACAGGCATAGGGCCGGCGAAAGGCCAAGCAATAATCGACACCCGCCCGTTTTCAGAGCTAGACGATTTGATAGACGTTTACGGGATAGGAGAAGTAACTCTTCAAACTATAAAATATCAAGGTCTCGCTTGCGTTGAAGATGGGGATGAGGAAGAAAATGACGAGCCAGAAGATAGGGAAGATCCAGAAGTTAATGATGAAGATGGAGATGAAGACCAAGAAGAAGATGAACAAGAAAGCCAAGTGAATGGTCAAGCTACCCAATCAGAAATAATAATTTCGCAAGCAATCTCTTTAAACCCAAAAGATATAAAAACCCTCCCAAATTCCGAGATTGAGAATAGCCCCACAGCATTTAATAAAAACAATTTCGCGATAATATCCTTGTTAGGATTTTCAATTTTGTTAGTGGTTTTATTCATGCTAGGGAAAAATAAAAAAAGATATCAAAAAAACGAATTTCAAAATGAGTGACAAAGAAAATCAAAGATTTTCTAGCTAGCCATTTTAAAAACAACAAACAAAAAATGTCAGAAGAAAAAAAACAAAAAGTTCAAGCAGCATTGATAATCGAAGTCTTGGGTAAGCCCCCAGAACATTTAGTTGAAACATTGAAAGATATGGTTCAGAAGATAAAAGAAGAAAAAGGAGTAGAAGTTATTTCGGATAAGATTAATCAAGCAAGTGAGTTGAAGGAAAAACCCGGATTCTATACAAATTTCGCGGAGATAGAAGTTGAAGTTGAGAGCATGCCTTATCTAAGTCTCTTGATTTTCAAATACATGCCCGCACACATTGAAGTTATTTCCCCCGAACACATAACAATTACTAATAAAGATTGGGGGGATGTCTTGAACGAAATAACAAGAAGGCTTCACGGTTACGACGAAATAGCTAGAGTTATTCAATATGAAAATCAAATAATGAAACAGAAGTTACAACAACTTTTGCCTCCTAAAGAAGGGGAAGCTCCAAAAGAGAAAGAAGATAAAAAGTCAACTAAGAAAAAAGAGAAGAAGAAAAAATAATTTAATATATCTTTTCCATCACAACAATACTTTTAAACAATAAAATAGTGGTTCTTTCATGACAGATTATGGAACTCTTGAGGGCATTTCAGAAGTAAGAACAGAGGTTACAAGAAGAGAAGGTCAAATAGTTTCTGCGTTAACAAGCGTAAAATTAATTGTGGCTTTAGATGGGGGAACCAAAAAAGAGTTTAAGTGTATTGGTTATGTTCCCGAGGCATCTTTAGGGCATCGTGTAAGAATAGAAACAAGTCCAAGGGATTTAAGTAGCACCTCTACTGAAGTTTGGAGAATGTTTGATGAACCTCTCAAAAGAGGTTATGAATTACAAGAAGCAAGACCTATTTCTTCCCGCCCTTAAACAAACTCACAGAATTCTTCGTTCCCCGATATTTCTTCAGAAAGAACCAAGCGACGAAAATAACAATAACGATAATTAAGACCCACCCAATAATCTTCCCAGCATTGCTTGAATTAGGAACTTCACAATCCCCCACACAACAAATCCCATCAAGAGCATTCACCTCGTTGTCATCATCACAAACTTCATCTGTTTCACAAATACCCCCTCCAAGTTCTTCGCAAGTTTTGAAAACATTATCTCCGTCTCCATTGTCACCCGTATCATTATTAACCGAGACAAAATCTTTGATGAAACTTAAACGAATAATTGAATAGGCAAATTTTTCTTCTTCCGAATCCAAGGGGTGCGCTATGGCTTTCACCTGCCCCTCATAAGCGTCTTCCTCGCTGTCTGAACTTATGGTCAGCAAGATATCAACACTTTCATTCTCCTCAAGTTCAGAAATATTTTCAGGACTTATTTCAATGTAAGGTTCTAGCTGGGGAGAAACCAGAAAAGTTATGTTCTCCAAATCTGCATCTCCAGTATTGTATAGTTTAATCCTCCATGTTTTACTGTAATTCGTAGCCATAGCAACTTCTATTTCCTCATCACCAAATCTCATTCTTCCCGAATCTCCACCATCATCTTCAGCGATTAAATAGATCGGAATGTCATAACTCGTTCCGCTTGTCCCAGAAGAACTTAATTTAAGAATCTCAAGATGTGTTTCATCCGGCTCGTCAACTTTAAACTTCAAGTATTTTATCTCGCCAGCTTTTAATATAACTGAACCCTCTGAACTTGTAGAACTTGTTGAAGAATCAAACCATAAAAAACCGTCGCTACTTGTGGTTATTGTTTCTTTATTTATATCGAGAGTTATCTGGCTGTCTTGTAAATTCTGTACTTTAATCTGGAAATCTTCTCCATAAGAAATCTCAAATCCGGGATCCACAGAAAAATCAGTAAAATTTCCGGTTACTGTAAAAGTCCTTTCAATATCTTCGTTCGTGATTATCCCTCCTGCTTTGTAATACTCAACATCTTCTATAACCATCTTGTATTCTCTTGCCTCAAATCCGTTGAGAAGAGCGTAGATATAATATTCCCCACCAATAACAGCCACACCATAATCCACAGAAATAGGAACGTGGTCCCTGTAGAAATGAATTTTGTCTTTTGTTATAGCATCGATAAAATTTCCGGATATACTCGCCGTTAAAGTTTCACCTTTATCAAACTCTGCGCCCTTGTCGATAGTGAACTCAACAGCACATGCAAAGCTTATCAAAAAACACATAACGAATATCAACATCAACTTTTTCATGAAAGCATTAAGAAAAGGGGGTTAATAAAATTAATTATTTTCCCATATCTTTTAATTTCTTCAGAATATCGTCCATTTCGGATGGCTTTTTTGAAGGTTGTGGTCTAGGGGGCATTGATCTTCTCGGGGGTTGTCTCGGCAACATTCCTCTGGGTCCGCCGGACATAGGTATTCCTGAGCTTGGTCCTGGTCCTCTCGGCCCTGGCCTTCCTTGTTGTCTTGGATTTTTCCCATCTTTCTTAAACTTTGATTTTACTTTAAACCAATAGGGTCTCAGTCGATCTCTGAATATTATCCCCAATACAACAAGAATTATCAAAATTATTAATAGAACCCAAAGCCACCATAAACTTCCCTCACTTGTTTTTTCAACACAACATGTTTGACTCAGAGTTTCACATTCATAGTTTATTGATTCTTCATCATTAGCACATCCGAAACTTGTGCATATCCCACCCCCTATCTCACATTCTGTTTCATCAACTATCGTTCCCGTTTCACATGTTCCTCCGCCGACACAACAAGTTTGTCCATAAGAAGTATCTGAAGCTGCTTCAACTCTTCCGCCTGTGCAAACTTCATCAGAATTACACACAAGCCCGATTTGTGCAGAGCAAGTTGCAATTTGCTGAGATTCACTACAACAAACATAACTTCCAGCACAATCCTGTCCAGAAATAGTGCTTCCTCCAGCTTCCGAACAAGCTATACTAGACAAACAATGATTTCCTTGTTCCTCGCAATCTATAGAGTCATCTCTTGCGGCTGAATCTTGCGGCCAAGTCGAAGCTAAAACAAAAGCAGTATCTCTTATATTCCCATTATTCCAGCAACCGTCATCACCCTGTATATCCAACAGCCAACTTTTAGCGTTTGATTTTTCTTGAGGAGATTCATACACAAAAGGATACAAAGCAAGCGAAGTATCGTAGAACTTATTTCCAGAAACATCCCAATATTCATCTGAAATTTGTTTCAACAATAAAGTGTTTCTGAAATCATCGTAGTTAGTCAAGAAATATAAAAAAGATTCCGGAAGATACTGTGGATTAGATTCTTCCAACGCAATTAAATACGGGTAAAAGTTTTCCACTTCTTCCTCGTTGTTTGTTGAACTCAAAGCCATAGCAGCCCACAGACTTCCTTCGTAATCGCAACCAGATGAACTTGATGAAAAACAATATGAGTTAACAGTTTCTGAGGTTGTTCCCTCGGCAGACGAGCTTTGTATTTGATCTGAAACATGGATTGTCGAAGAGCCTTGCTTTTTGAACAATAAAGTAGTAGAGAAACCTTTGTCACATGAGACTTCAAATTCATTATCGTAACAATTATTTGATATACTAAACCAATATCTATCTGAACTTAAACTTAAACAGCTTCCAGCAGAGGAGCTTATTTTCTTGTCTTCTCCAATATTAAAGTTGTATGGACTTCCGCCGTATGTAACTTCACAAGTTGTCGCACCATTATTTTCAATCTGCAAATACCAGAACATGTCATTTGGAGTCTGCTTGTTATCCAACAACCAAGCTTCAGAATTCTCGGTATCTGTTCCAGCGTGTTTCAAAGCCAAGATTGCTTGTGCTGTTGTTTTCACGTCGCAGTTCCCAGAACTTCCTGTAACGGACCAACATTCGCTGTTTTGCCTAGCAGATAATAATGAACTTTTACAATGCCCATCAGCCCAAAGAGCAAAAATCTTTTGTTCAACACTTAAGCTATCGCAACCAGCATCATTTACTTTTTCTGTTAGGCAATCGTAAGCATCATCAACTTGGCTGTTCTCATTAACAGAATTGTCAAGGGAAACATCGCTATCAGAATTTCCAGTATTAATTACTTCCGAATCGTTTTCAGTATCATTAACCGCAAGTAAAAATGGAATCGCTAATAACATAAACAGAATTAAAACACCTACAACAAGTTTCCTCTTTTTCATTTTATCTAAAAAAGATAGTTAAATGTTGTTTTTAAATTTTGGGGTTTTGTGAATAATAAGGGGGAAGATGAAGGGGTTAATTGCGACAAGTCTCACAAACTGCAGTTATTCGAGAAGTTTCCTAAGGCAATTCAAAAAGATGTTCGGGTTTGGAATATCGGGAATAGTTATTTGAGGTATGATGGGGAACTGGAGAGGGATATTAGAGGGAAAATAAAAAATTTGAGTTAATTTTATAATCCTTATTACCTAATCTATTTCATGCGTATCGCAGACATGCCAGATTCAAGCAAGCCAAGAGAAAGATTTTTGAAACTAGGTCCAGAAGCATTGAGTGATGCCGAACTTTTCGCAATAATTCTTAGAACCGGAGTGGGAATTACAAATGATGAAAATGGAAATAAAGTTCCAGGGGAAAATGTTGTAGACATGTCTAATAGGTTAATCGCAGAATATGGGTTAGATAAATTGTTTGAATGCAGTTTAAAAGAACTTCAGCAGATAAAAGGAATTGGACCAAGTAAATCGATGCAACTTTTAGCAATGGCAGAGTTGGGAAAAAGACACGCCCAATCAAAAAATCCAATAACTAAAATTACAAATGCAGAAGATGTTTACAATTATTTTAAAGATAAACTTAGAGATGAAATGCAAGAATGCTTTTACGTTTTACTATTAAACAATCAAAATATAATTGTAAAAGAAGAATTGATTACAAAAGGAGTTTTAGATTCTGCAATTGTTCATCCAAGAGAAATCTTTAGACCCGCAATAAAAAACTCAGCAAAAAAGATAATTCTTGTTCACAATCATCCAAGTGGAAACCCAAACCCAAGCGACGAAGATTTAGAGATAACTGAAAAGATAATCAATCTAGGAAAAGAGATAGACATTAAGGTTTTAGATCATGTGATTGTTGGGGAAGCTGTTCAAGAAGAAGGGATGGGAGACATGGTGAGGGATTCTGGTAGTGAGACTGAGGAAAGGAAGGGGTGGTGGAGTTGGGTGGAAGATAAGTAAAAATTTATAACCTTCTTTTCCTAATAACTCTTATGTATAACCAGGATAAATATGATTATGATAAAAATGATGCCAGCTCTATTTATGATTATGCTAAACGGTTAATAAATAAAACCTTAAGAGAGATGGCTCCTTCTCCAATGATTATAAAAGATGCCCCTGCCACTGAAGTTAAAGGAAAATTTGGGCAACATCTTGAAAAATATTATTTTGGAATTGAAAATAATTCTAAAAGTGAACCAGATTTCAAAGAAGCTAGCCTTGAACTAAAAAGCACTCCGATTAAAAAGCTTCAGGGTGGAAGATATTCTCCAAAAGAGAGATTGGTATTGAACATAATCAACTACAACGAAATAGTTAAAGAAACTTGGGAGAAATCTCATTTTTTAAATAAAAATGAATTCATTCTTTTTGTGATGTATCTCTATGAAAAGGATAAATTCTTTTTAGACTATCTTGTAAAATATGTAAATCTTTGGAAGCTTGAAAATAATGATCGAGAAATTATAAGACAAGATTGGGAAAAAATAGTTGCCAAAATAAGAAATGGAAAGGCTCATGAATTATCTGAAGGCGATACATTTTACCTGGGTGCTTGCAGGAAGGGCCATCATGAAAAACCAAGAGGCTATTCCTGTAGCCAGATATCTGCGAAACAAAGGGCATTTAGCTTTAAAACTAAATTTATGAAATCAATAATCCATAGACTTCAAGATTCTGAAAGTTTGATTAAAAAATCTGATGAGTTAAAAAGTAAGAATTTTGAAGAAATTGTTTACGACAAATTTAGAGAATTTTTGGGCTTGAACGTTGATAAAATAGAAGAAAAATTAAAGATTAATTTAAATGAATCTGCAAAAAATTATTATGAGGTCTTGGCCAGACGAATGATGAAAATTACAGCAAAAAAAATTGAAGAATTTGAGAAGGCGAATGTTAAAATGAAGATTATTCGGCTAAAACACAATGGGGTTCCAAAGGAAGATATGTCCTTTCCCTACTTTAAATATAATGAAATTCTAACCCAGAATTGGACTGAAAGTGATTTTTGTGGACAATTAGAAAGTAAATTCTTTTTTATAGTTTATCAAATGGATAAAGATGAAAATAAGATTCTCCTCAAAAAAGTATTTTTTTGGAATATGCCTGCAAAAGATATGGAAGAAGCAAAAAAAGTTTGGTGTAAAACCCAAAACATAATCAGTCAAAATGTGTTCGACTCTTTTCCTAAAAAATCAGAAAATGAAGTCTCGCATGTAAGACCCCATGCAAGGAACAAAGAAGACACTTGCAGGGCTCCTGATGGCAATTCATATACAAAAAAATCTTTTTGGTTAAACTCACAATATCTACAAAGCCAAATTGAAAAAAATTAATTTAATCCCTTTTTGATAATTCCTTGCCAATCCGTTCTATGGCGCCCACCACCAGAGCATTTCCCATAAGAAAAGCCCTTTTTATATCTGAACATCCTTCGGTGTGATTATCTGGAAACATATTTAGTCTTTCTAGCTCTAATGGTGTAAGCCTTCTAAATTTTCCGCTTTTTGTTTTAATCACATGTTTGAATCTTGAAGCAGAAGCCCCTCCCTCTCCGGTAATTATTGTTCTGGAAGGTTTATCTAATGAATCTGGAAAGGACATTTTTCCTTCTGCAAAAATATACTTTACTCCTGTCTCTTTGTGCACTCTTTCTTTTTTCTTTGCGCCTTTTTCATATCTCCACCTTTTAAGGGAACTAACATCTATAAAAAATTCATCCGGTACTTCTTTTTCGTTAATAATTATCTCCCCCAGGGTTATACATTTACCAGAATAGTCGGCGGAGACTTTTATTGTAGTAATTTTCCCATTAATCATAACACCCCCATTTTCAAATGGATTAATATTTAACCCCTTTCCGAAGTTATCTGAAATTTCTAATAAGTCTTTACTTAATTTAAATTCTTTAATTTTGAAATCTTCTTTTTTTACCTTGAATGCCTTTGCAAGAATCCCATTTTCCGCAACCCAAGATATAAGATTTTTGATTTCATTATAGATTTTTGTTTTTTTCTGATAAGCTAAAATAAATATTCTTCTTCTTTTTTGGGGCATCCCATAATCTGCCGCATTTATTACTCTCCACTCCACAGCATAACCTAAACTATTTAACGAAGATAAAATTATTGCAAAATCCCTTCCCTTCTGCTTTGCAGGGGATTTTAATAACCGATCAACATTTTCTAAAAGTAGATATTCCGGCCTTTTCTTTTTAGGTTTTAGTATTCTATGAATTTCCCACCAAAGAACCCCTTTCTTTCCTTCAAGCCCCCCCGATCTTTTTAGTGTTGTTGCGACAGAATAATCTTGGCAAGGAAACCCCCCCACCAGTAAATCATGGTCTGGAATATCTTTAACTTTGACTGTGCCTATATCTTCATTAGAATGTCCTTTTCCACCAAATCTTTTTATATAAATATCTGAAGCTTCTTGGCTCTTTGTTCCAGGTTCCCACTGGTTGCTCCAAACAATCGTGTATTTTTTAGAAGACTTTTCTAACCCAATTCTAAAACCCCCTACGCCAGCAAATAGTTCAACCACCTTTATCCCTTTCATAAATAATATTATTCTTTAGAGTTTATAAAACTTTTGATCGACTTTGAAGGAAATCTCACTCTTTCACCTCTTCAAGCCCTTCTTAATTTTTTTCCGAGACCTTTCCCAAACCAAACTCACGCTGCAACGCTATCGCCATCTTTTTGTTCTTGTGCCGCTCTTTCTGCCTCTTCTCGCATTTCTTTTTCTATTTGATATTCTTCTGAATCTTCATCTTCCCATGGAGGAATACATTTTGGTTCAACATGTATCTTTTCAACATAGATTCTATGTCTATCATCTAATTTAATAGCAAATCTTTCTTTGTCTGCAACAATTCTTGGTTCATTCAAATAAACGGCTCTTTCATATATCTCTCCGGGATGTATATATCTCAAACATCTATCGCAAAAATGTTCTTTCATGGCCATCTGCTGGCTGGATCCAATTTCTCGCCTCATTTCTTCCAATTCCCGTTTTTCTTCTTCCCTCTCAAGCTTTTCCCAACCATAAAACTCACCGGATTTTTGAATCTCAATTCTTCGTCTGTTGGAGGAACACCGATTCCCTTGTAATAATCCTTGTCGTAATTCGGAGGCAAGACTGGCTTGTTTCTATACGCCCAAGAAAGTTGGGCGACGATATAACCTTTCTGCAACGGAATTTCATTTTTTCCATTCCATTCATAAATAGTTTTTTCCATAACCTCTTTGTCCATTCCTATTCCTCTAAAGAAAGCCAACAAAACAAACAAACCCCTTTTCCTTCCGTCTCTAACTCCTTCGAGAATTTTTTTAATTGCCGGCGGAAAATTCTCAGGATTAATCTCATCAAGTTTCACAGGTTTAAAGTCGGCATATTTCCCCGTGATTTTCTGATCGCTCTCGGTAACAGGATTTTCTTTGCTCCAGTCCAATGCTTGAAGAACAAGTTCTTTTGCCTCGTCTTCTTCAGAGTCAGGCATAAAATTCTTAGGAGAAACATTCATCGCCAGACCATCCTTCAATTCAAAACCATCAATTTCATCTTCAGAAATAACAACGCTAGACAAAGAAGTTTTTTCATGTAAACTATAAGGCATTCTAAATAAATGTCTAGGAGCAACCAAAACCAAATCTAAACCCATCAGCTCAAAAAGATCAATCTCAACAGATTTAGAAAAATTCTCCGGAGAATTTTCAGAAGTGATACCGCATTTTTTACATTCATAAAATTCCTTGTCTGAAATAACTTCCAAGTTTCTATGGCACGACGCACATTTAAATTCTTTTTTTGTATTCTCATCTTTCACAACAGAGATTTTTCTTTGCTCTCCGATATTACACATATGACAAGACAATTCAACTTTTCTGTATTCGTCCGCGATTTCTCCACAGTTGTTACATTTGATTCCTTTTTTTATATCAACGTCTTTGAATTGTTTGTAAAAATCTTCAGGAAGAAGATTTTGAATTTCTTTTTCAGATTCTGATCTCAAAAAAGAGACAATTTGTCTAGGCAATTCAGGAAAAAGATCCTCCGTTTTTCTCTCTCCAAGAAATTTTGGAAACGCTTTCCAAGGGACCAAAATATGAAAACCCTTACTACCCGAAAATTTAACGCCAATGTTTTTGACACCATATTTATGAAGAATGTTCACAATCGCTCTAGCAGCCAATTTAGCATAATCAAACCATTTGCAATCTATATCAATTAACATGTCCCAACCAACCCTCAATTCATTCGCCTCTGCTTCTGTCTGCCCCGTTTTAATATCCAAAGGATTTTTCCACAATTCCTCAGAACAATGAAAACTCGTCGCTCCTTTCTTCACAAGTTCAAAAATATCCCCTTGAAAACTAAAACTATCTGGCCTTTTCCCGAAACCTTCAAAATACCTCGGGCTTATTTCCCGATTCTTCGAAAACTCAAAAATAGCTTTCTGTATCTCCGGCCGAGAATAATACAACTGCGTTAAGTTCCGAATTCTCTTTTCATTTACAGAAATAACTCGCGGAGTAAACTCATATTCTTCATTATTAGGATCTTCTGGATTATTGCCTTCCATGCCCTTTCAAAGAAATCTAAGTTTAATAGGTTTATTGTGGTGAAAGCCAACCAAATCACCCACTCCACCACAATAATTTTTATAAAGATATAATTCCCTAAAATAACATGACAACAAAACTTAGGGATTTAGTGGTGCTTAAATATTGCTCTCCAGGTAGTTGTTATTTCGAAGCAGTTGCCCCAAGGAAAGTAGAAGGATTGCAAATAGATTTAAAAAATGAAACTTTTGATTATGGGGGAGACAAAGGAGTAAGGTTTGGTACACGGCTTCATCATTCAGGAGTTTTAGGAGTGTATAAAAGAAATAATCTGAGGCATCTAAATTCCATAGTGCGTGAAGTTACTGAAGAAGTTAGGGATATGCATGATTAGGTCTCTTTAATTCTACTTTTCTACCACAGAGATCCAACAAAGATATTCATCTATTTTATCACCCAAATATTTAAAACCAGAGCTATTTACCTATTTATATGAAACTCAAGCTTTCAAATCCAGGTGAACTTTCTAAAGCAATCGACCTTATTTCTGAATTAGTAACTGAAGTAAGAATAAAACTTTCAGACGCAGGATTATCAATAACTGCGATGGATCCTGCGAATGTAGCCATGGTCAATTTCAAGATACCTAAATCAAGTTTTGTAGAATTCGGGCTGGAAGAAAAAGAAGAAGACATCGGTGTAAACCTAGATAACCTAAAAAGAATCCTAAAACGTTGCGGAACAAAAAGCGAATTAACAATTGAAAAAAACGACAACGCATTATTAATAAACATACAAGATAAAATAAAAAGAAAATTTTCTTTGGCTTTGTTAGATATTGATGTAGAAGAAAAAACTCCGCCAACATTAGAATATACTGCAGTTGTTGAAATCCCCTCAGTCGATTTAATAAGTTCAATCGAAGATTGTGCAGTTATCTCAGATGCTTGCAGTTTCATAATAGACGGGGGAAATTTCATCCTCGAATCAAAAGAACTAAACTCTGCAAGATCGGAATTCTCAAACGACGAGGCAAACATCAAAGCCGAAGATTGCAAATCAAGATACAGCCTAGAGTATTTACAAAAGTTCATGAAAGGTGCAAAACTTTGCGAAAAAACAATTTTGAGATTCGCAGAAGAACATCCTTTGAAAGTTGAATTCAAAACAGAAAGTTTAGAAATCAATTTCATTCTGGCTCCGAGAGTCGAGACCGATTGATATTTCTTCAAAAAGCAATAATTTTATAAGTAAAAATTCCCTTAATAAAAGATGAAAAAAGAGGTAGCATTGCCAATAATCCTATTGATAATTGTGTTCTTGTTCACATTGGTATCTGCGAGTGTCGCCGTCGGGAATTCTTCACACAGTTTAAATTCTACTGTTTATGCTCAAGGAGAAAACATAAGGGGATGGGTTAATCTAACTGTATCGGGAAATTCTGCAGAAGAATTATTTGCGGATAACTTTGGAAATCAAATCTCCCTAGGAGAATTATTAAATTTAAATAATAAAGATAATTATTGCTCTGTGAGAGATTGTCAAACAAATTATGAAACTGTTTCTTCTTCAGAAGAAATGACTTTTTCATTAAATGCTGGGCAAGAAAAATTAATCGGCTTCAGATTAGAAGGTTTGATAAGTAATGTCGCTAGCTTAGATTTTATTTTAAATTCTTCTGCCCCGAAGTTTTGTGAGAATCAAATTAAGTTAGATTTTCTCAATGACGGAATTATTGAAATGGGGAATACTAAACTCTTAGACGAATATTGTTCCGGAAAAGATTATGGTTGTTTTGATCCCGGCAAATCAATAGTAGAGTTTGGCTTTGGAGACTCAACTAACAGACTCTGTCAAAAAATAAATCTTTCAG